>CAZHSA010000027.1:15332-20957 GCA_964535135.1 uncultured Kordia sp. | reverse complement strand
GTCCAGCACTTGAGGTTGCAATCAGTTCAAATTTTTCCTCAAAACTGGAGCAAATGTATAAAAAACTATGCAGATATAGACAACAAAAAATAGAATTTTATAGAAACTGCCAAAAACTGTTAAAAATGATTTTTTTTTAAAAAACATTTGGATTTTAAAAAATTATAACTTTACCTTTGTAGGAAACAAAGACAAAATATGTTTAGTAAAGTTTGTAATATGTGTTGTATGATGTGTAGCAGAAATGCCGCAGAGGACACTATTGTATTACGCTAACTTTAATAAAGCATTCAATAATATTAAGCCTCTGCAATAGCAGGGGCTTTTTTCATGATTATATATTTTAAGTTAATTTTTTTTTCAAAAACCAATGAGTCAAATTTTTCAAATAGTAGCAATCGAACCAACCAAAACAACGTGTTGCTGTATGATGGTTATGTGCATGATGTGCTGTAGCCAACGCTGCTATTATCGAAAAGTACCAGGTAAATGGTGATTCATTTATCATAAATTTAAAAAGGTCCTTTTGGTAATTGCTTCCAAAAGGACCTTTTTTCATTGGTGACAATTTCAATTTTTTAAAAACAAAGTATCAAATTAAATAACGATTACAGGTCATTTTGTGAAATACCTTTAAAAATCAGATAAATACTGTAAAGTCAAAAAAAATGGACGACAAAAAACTCTACCAAATTAGTAGAGTATTAAATTAAGTCATAAATTCGAATAACGAATAACAAAGAGTCAAGATAAATCGAAAAAAAACAAACATAAACACACAAAAAACAAAAAAATGAGTACACAAAAATTCGCAACAAAAGCATTACATTCAGGACACGACACAACGCAAAACGGAGGCACAAGAGCAGTGCCAATTTACCAATCAACAGCGTATGTATTTAACAATTCCGATCACGCATCTAACTTATTTTCCTTAGCAGAACCAGGAAATATTTATACCAGAATTAACAATCCTACGAACGATATTTTAGAGCAACGATTAACGGACTTAGAAGGCGGATTGGCCGCAGTAGTAACCGCTTCAGGAACAGCAGCCATCGCAACAACACTTCTAACCTTATTAAGAGCAGGCGATCATATTGTAGCTTCAAACAGTTTGTATGGAGGAACATATAACTTGCTCAATGTGACGTTACCAAGACTCGGAATTACAACGACATTTGTAGATCCAGACCAAGAAAACAGTTTCAATGACGCCGTACAAGAAAACACCAGAGCCGTTTTTATTGAATCTTTAGGAAATCCAAAATTAGATGTACTCGACATCGAAGCGATTTCAGCACAGGCAAAAGCAAACAAAATTCCTCTTATTGTTGATAATACCATCGCAACGCCATACTTATTGAATCCTATCAAACACGGCGCAAACATCGTAATTCACTCACTCACAAAATACATTAACGGAAACGGAACTGCTTTAGGTGGTGCCATTATTGACGCAGGAACGTTTGATTGGACAAACGGTAAGTTCCCAGAATTCACAGAACCTTCTGCCGGATACCACGGATTAGTATACAGCGAAGCACTCGAAGCAGCTGCATTCATCGCCAAAGTACGTATTGAAGGATTGCGCGATTTTGGTTCAGCATTAAGTCCGTTCAACGCGTTTCAAATTATACAAGGATTGGAAACGTTGCCAATTCGTATCAAACAACACAGCCAAAACGCGCTGGAACTCGCATCATGGTTGCAAACACAAGAAGCCGTAGCTTGGGTAAATTATCCAGGATTAGAAACTAGCAATTACAAAGCACTAGCCGAAAAATACTTGCCAAAAGGACAAAGCGGTATTGTAACGTTTGGTATCAAAGCAGGATATGAAGCAGCAAAACGCATTGCTGACGAAACGGAAGTATTTTCACTCTTAGCCAATATCGGAGATACAAAATCACTCATCATTCACCCAGCAAGTACGACGCATCAGCAACTAAATGAAGCGCAACAAGCGTCAACGGGAGTAACACAAGACTTAATTCGTTTGTCTGTTGGCTTGGAAGATGTAGCAGATTTAAAAGCAGATTTAAAAACAGTATTTGACAAAATTACCGCAGGAATTCCAGCATCATAAACACGATATTTTGACACAAAAAACAGCACATATTACCATTTCAAACTTCTTCACAGAAAGTGGCGCGTACTATCCGAACCTAAAGTTGAGTTATCAGCTTGTAGGTTCGGAAGACGCAAACGCGCCAATAGTGTTGGTAAATCATGCCCTTACAGGAAACTCGGAAGTTACTGGAGAAAATGGTTGGTGGAATAAGCTTATTGGAGCAGAAAAATGTATTGATACCAATCATTTTAAAGTTTTGAGTTTTGACATTCCTGGGAATGGTTTCTTTCAAGAAGGCAGTTTGATTGAACATTACAAAGATTTTGTAGCACGCGATGTGGCGAAAATTTTCCTTCGAGGATTGGAACAATTAAAAATCAGTTCGCTTTTTGCGGCAATTGGCGGATCATTAGGAGGCGGAATTGTGTGGGAAATGGCAGTTTTAGAACCCAACCTAATTCAAAATATAATTCCGATTGCTTCTGATTGGAAATCTACAGATTGGCTCATTGGCAATTGCTTTTTGCAAGAACGCATCCTAGAAAACTCTAGCAATCCTGTTGAAGATGCACGTATTCATGCCATGTTGTGCTATCGTACGCCGTTCTCACTCAAAGTGAAATTTCAGCGAACACAGCACAAAGAAAAAAACATGTTCAATACCGAAAGTTGGTTGGCGCATCATGGGAAAAAATTGCAAGAACGTTATCAATTATCCGCGTACAAACTGATGAATCAACTCTTAAAAACGATTGACATTACGCGCGGAAGAGGACCTTTGGAAACGGTGGCTTCAAAAATTACAGGAAACATTCACATCATCAGTATTAACAGTGACATCTTTTTTTCGCCAGATGAAGACCTAGAAACGTATCGAAGATTAAAACGTTTCAAAGAAAATGTGTATCACGACGAAATTCAATCCATTCACGGACACGATGCATTTTTAATTGAATATGGACAATTAAGTCTATTGCTCAGAAATATATTTCAAGTTCAAAACTCATCTATTTAAACTAGTTTACAACACAACGCTATGAAGATTTTAAAATTTGGTGGAAAATCCCTTGCCAACGGTAAAGGAATCAAAGCCGCCATTCAAATCATAAAAGAAAAAGCAGCACAACAAGAAGATATTGCCGTTGTGTTATCTGCACGCGGAAACGCTACCAACGAATTGTTGGAAATGTTAGAAAAAGCAATTCGGAAAGAATCCTATCACGAACAATTTACGGCATTTAAAGCCTATCAAAGTCAAATAGATCGCTCGTTGGATTTTTCAGAAGAATTTACCACGCTCGAAAACCTATTTCAAGGTGTTTCTTTATTGGGCGATTACAGTGAAAAAATAAAAGATCAAGTCGCATCACAAGGTGAAATCATCTCAGCGAAATTAGTCACAAATTTATTAAAAAAAGAAGGTGTCAACGCCCATTTTACCGACACGCGCAACTTGATAAAAACCGATGATTCTTTTGGAAATGCACTTCCGTTGGATGTGGTTTCTCGAAACAATATTATCAATCATTTCAAATCACACAACGGAACTACGGTAAACATCGTAACGGGTTTTATCGCGTCTAATGAAAAAAATGAAACTACTACGTTGGGAAGAAACGGAAGCAATTATACTGCGGCATTGTTGGCAAACTTTTTAGATGCAGAAGAATTGCAAAACTACACGCATGTAGACGGAATTTTTACGGCAAATCCTGATTGGGTCGCTGACGCGCGAAAAATCTCAGAGTTGTCATTCAATGAAGCAAATGAATTGGCAAACTTTGGTGCAAATATTTTACACGCAAAAACCATGTTGCCATTGATTGAAAAGAACATTCCGTTGCGAATCTTAAACACCTTCAATAGTTCGGATGAAGGGACAATCATCAAACAAAAAACAGCAAAAAAAGGAATCAAATCTATCTCTGTGTTAGACAATGTAGCCTTGATAAACTTTGAAGGAAGAGGTTTGCTTGGTAGAGTAGGAGTTGATGCCAGAATTTTTAAAACGATGGGCGAAAATGATATCAATGTAAGTATCATTTCGCAAGGTTCATCGGAGCGTGGCATCGGATTGGTGATTGATGCGGATAAAGCAACCAAAGCAGTAGCGGCGTTGCAAAAAGAATTTAAAAATGATTTTTATACCAATGATGTCAATAAAATATCATTCATTGACGATGTGGCTGTAATTTCGATCATCGGACAAGATTTAAGCGAATTTCACAAACCTTACAATGCGCTGATCAAAAATCAAATCGTTCCGATTCTATTCAACAATACAGTTTCTGGAAAAAATGTGAGTTTGGTGGTGAAAGAATCACAATTGCATAAAGCCATCAACGTGATTCACGGACAAATCTTTGGCATTTCGAAAAAAATAAACTTGGCTGTCTTTGGAAAAGGTTTAGTTGGCGGGACTTTGCTCAATCAAATCATTCAAAGCAAACAAGCGCTATTAGACAAAAATAATATCAAACTCAATGTGTTTGCTGTGGCAGATTCGCAGCATGTATATTTAGACAAAAGTGGCATTGCAGACAATTGGAAAGAAGCATTTCCTAAAGAAAAAGTAGCATACACCGTGCAACAAATTATAGACTATGCAAAAAACCATCATTTAGAAAATTTAATCGCGGTTGATACTACGGCGAGTAAAGATTTTATTCATAATTATATAAGTTTAGTTACTAATGGTTTCGATTTGGTTTCGGCAAATAAGATCGCTAATACAGTCGAGTACTCATTTTATGAGACGTTGCGAAGCGAACTGAAAAAGCATCAAAAAAATTATTTGTATGAAACCAATGTCGGAGCTGGGTTGCCATTAATTGACACGATTAAATTATTACATAAATCTGGAGAAAAAATCAATAAAATTCGCGGCGTATTCTCAGGTTCGTTAAGTTATCTTTTTAATACTTTCTCTATAGAAGATGTTGAATTTAGCAATGTATTACAACAAGCAGAAAAAAAGGGATATACGGAACCTGATGCGCGCGAAGATTTATCAGGAAATGATGTGGCGCGTAAGTTATTAATCCTTGCCAGAGAATTGGATTTAAAGCATGAATTCTCAGACATTACCATTCAAAATTTATTGCCAGCACACTTGCAATCTATGAGTTTGCAACAATTTAAAAAGAATGTGACCGATTTAGATCAAACATACAAACTCATCAAAGCGAATCAAGAAGAAAATCACGTATTGCGTTATGTGGGCGATTTATCAACGGAAACAGGAATCTTAGAAGTGAAGCTCATTTCAGTGCCAAGCAATAGTGCTTTGGGACAAATAAAAGGTTCCGATTCTATTTTCGAAATTTACACCGAGGCTTACAAAGAGCAACCATTGGTAATCCAAGGCGCAGGCGCAGGCGCAGCAGTAACCGCAAGAGGCGTTTTTGGAGATATTTTACGTTTAACAGAGAAACTTTGAAATTATACATGTTAGCTGTTGAATTTAAAATGAACAAAAGAAGTTTAGCAGTTTATAAGTTTAAGTTTTGATTTAAAAAGCAGAAAAACAAATTGACAAACAAACAAATTGA
>CAZHSA010000027.1:0-15232 GCA_964535135.1 uncultured Kordia sp. | reverse complement strand
GATTTAAAAAGCAGAAAAACAAATTGACAAACAAACAAATTGACGAAAAGACAAACCAACAAAAAAAAGAGCACAGCGACCAACCGACAACGCATAACTGACAACAGGAGCGTCGCGACTCAAACAACAAACAACAGAAATGAACTCACACCATATAGAAACACAAGCGATCCGCACACAAATAGAGCGCTCTAGTTTTCTAGAACATTCCAATCCGTTATACCTAACGTCAAGTTTTATATTTGAAGACGCGGAGGACATGCGCGCTTCCTTTGCGGAAGAAAAAAAGCGTAACATTTACAGTCGTTTCACCAACCCAAATACCTCTGAATTTGTATCCAAAATCTGTCAATTGGAAGGTGCAGAAGACGGACATGCATTTGCCACAGGAATGTCTGCGGTATTTTCAACCTTTGCAGCATTGTTAGACAGTGGCGATCATATTGTGTCATCACGCTCCATCTTTGGTTCAACCAATAGTTTATTTACCAAGTTTCTACCAAAATGGAACATAAAAACAAGCTATTTCAAAGTCAACGAAATTGATAAAATAGAATCTTTAATTCAACCCAATACGAAAGTATTATATGCAGAATCGCCAACGAATCCCGCAGTTGATATTTTAGATTTAGAAGTATTAGGAAACATTGCCAAAAAGCACAACTTAATCTTTATCGTAGACAACTGTTTTGCAACGCCATATTTGCAACAACCCATAAAATTTGGTGCCGATTTAGTCATACATTCAGCCACAAAACTCATTGATGGACAAGGTCGTGTTTTAGGTGGCGTAACCGTTGGTCGCCCTGATTTAATTCGTGAAATCTACCTATTTGCCAGGAATACAGGTCCAGCCTTGTCACCTTTCAATGCGTGGGTTTTATCTAAAAGTTTAGAAACCTTGGTGGTTCGTGTAGAGCGACATTGTGAAAATGCATTCAAAGTTGCAGAATTCTTGGAAAAACATCCAAAAGTGAATTGGGTAAAATATCCTTTTCTAAAGTCGCATCCACAATATGAAACAGCAAAAAAGCAGATGAAACTTGGTGGAAATGTAGTTTCGTTTGAAGTAAAAGGCGGCGTGGAAGCAGGAAGAAAATTTCTAAACAATATAAAGCTCTGTTCACTCTCGGCAAACTTGGGAGATACAAGAAGTATTGTAACGCATCCAGCATCAACCACGCATAGCAAACTATCTGTGGAAGACCGATTGGAAACGAGCATTACTGACGGACTCATTCGTGTGTCGGTTGGACTCGAAAATGTACAGGATATCATCAAAGATTTAGACCAAGCGCTACATGCGTAACGATTTAGACCTAAAATGTTATCAGATGTAACACTTTTTAACTAAAAAATGTATTGCTAATTAAAAAAAAGAAATACATTTGTTTTATTAATCTAGTAAGTCTATAGGTTAATAGTATTATAATTAAATTGAAATGATTTTAAATCAAATAGTTAGAAATAAAAGCAATTACAAAACGGACATCAATTCTGAAAAACCGTTGCGAAGTTTCGTAAAATCAATCAGTTGGAGAATCATTGGTACGTTAGATACCATTTTGATTTCTTGGTTGGTGACAGGAACTTTGGAAATGGCATTCACAATTGGATCTATAGAAATGTTGACTAAAATGATATTATACTTTTTTCACGAAAGATTATGGAACATTATAAAATGGGGCAAATAACATGAGTTTAGATATAACACAAATCAATAACGAATTACGAGGCAAATCTCCCACAGAAATTGTCTCATGGGCAATTGCACAAGGCGGAAAGTCAGTAGTTACCACCAATTTTAGACCGTATGAAGGTGCAATTTTACACGCATGTATACAAGTACAACCCACAATTGATGTCATTTGGTGCGATACCGGATACAACACTCCAAACACGTACCAACATGCAGAAGAATTAATTCAACTTTTAAAGTTAAAGGTTGACTTATATGTGCCAAAACAAACGACGGCGCATCGAAATATTGTATTAGGAATTCCTGAAGTAACCGATGAAAACCATCAACTATTCACGGAGCAAGTAAAACTAGAACCGTTCAAACGTGCGATGGAATATCACAAACCAAGCATTTGGTTTACAAATCTTAGAAAAGGACAAACTGCCTTTCGCGATTCTATAGATATTGTTTCTGTCGGGAACGATGGCGTATTAAAAATCAGTCCTTTCTATCATTGGTCAGATGAAGAGTTGGACACGTATTTAGAAGCACATCAAATTCCGAACGAATTCCACTATTTCGATCCTACAAAAGTATTAGCCAACAGAGAATGTGGATTGCATTCATAACTGAAGAACAATGACAACGAAAGTATTACAAACAAACGTATTAGAGAGTGAAGCTATTTATATCTTTAGAGAAGTAGTAGCACAATTTGAAAAACCTGTATTGTTATTTTCTGGTGGAAAAGACTCTATCACGCTGGTGCGATTAGCTCAAAAAGCATTCTTTCCAGCAAAAATTCCTTTTCCGTTACTACATATTGATACAGGACACAATTTTCCTGAAACCATTGAGTTTCGCGACAAACTCGTAGAAAAACTCGGATTAGAATTAATTGTACGAAATGTTCAAGTCAATATTGACGCAGGAAAAGTAAGGGAAGAAACAGGCAAATATGCAAGCCGAAACATGTTACAAACAGAAACCTTACTAGATGCTATTGAAGAATTTGGTTTTGATGCATGTATTGGCGGCGCTCGACGCGATGAAGAAAAAGCCAGAGCCAAAGAGCGAATCTTCTCAGTACGAGACGATTTTGGACAATGGGATGAAAAAAATCAGCGCCCAGAAGTATTTGATATGCTGAATGGAAAAATCAACTTAGGGCAAAATGTACGTGTATTTCCAATCTCCAACTGGACCGAATTAGATGTGTGGAGTTACATAGAAAAAGAACAAATAGAAATTCCGTCCATCTACTTTGCACACACACGCGCCACCTTCTTACGTGATGGATTAATCTGGTCTGCAAATGATGAGGTTGTGTACAGAGAAGAAGATGAAAAAATAGAAGAACGCGTGATCCGATTTAGAACGGTGGGAGACATGAGTTGTACGGCAGCAGTCGCTTCAACGGCGTATGATATTGCTTCGGTAGTGCAAGAAATACGACAATCAACCATCTCTGAACGCGGTGCACGAATTGATGACAAACGCTCAGAAGCAGCAATGGAAAAAAGAAAACAACAAGGATACTTTTAAAAATTTCTTTAGAAAATTTTGCCTTTAGCTATTGGCGATTAGCTATTAGCTAACAAAAAACAAATTGACAAATCAATAAAAAAAGAAGTCAATATAGTACATACTAAATCCTGACTTCTAAATGAAACACACATACTAATAGCTAACAGCTAAAACCTAACAGCTAAACAAAAATGGACGTACTTAAAATAGCCACAGCAGGAAGTGTCGATGATGGAAAAAGCACTTTAATCGGCAGAATACTATACGATACGCAATCGCTCACAGATGATAAACTAGAAGCGATTGAACGCAACAGCAAACGAAAAGGATTTGACTATTTAGATTTTTCACTGGCAACGGACGGATTGGTCGCAGAACGCGAACAAGGAATTACGATTGATGTAGCGCATATCTATTTTTCAACACAACATAGGAGTTACATCATCGCCGATACGCCAGGTCATGTTGAATATACCAGAAACATGGTGACAGGAGCTTCTACGTCGCAAGTTGCCATCATTCTTATTGATGCTAGAAAAGGAGTCATAGAGCAAACTTCCCGACACTTTTACATCAACAATCTATTACGCGTAAAAGACATTGTATTTGCGGTAAACAAAATGGATTTGGTAGACTATTCAGAAGATAAATACAATAATTTATTAGAAGAAATTCAAACCTTAGTTACCAAAACAACCTATAAAGAACAAAACATTACGTGTATTCCGGTAAGTGCGTTGCAAGGCGATAATGTAGTAAAGAAATCTGCAAACATGTCTTGGTATTCAGGCAAAACATTGATAGAGCATTTAGAGGAAATTCAACCGCAAGATGTCTATGAAGAAGCGCAAACGCGTTTTCCAATTCAAACGGTAATCAGACCCAAAACGTCGGATTATCATGACTTTCGTGGTTATGCAGGCAAGTTGTATGGTGGCGATTTAGCTGTAGGAGATGAAATCACCATTTTACCTTCAGGAACGCAATCAAAAATAAAAGAAATATTCTTCTACGATGAAAAATTTGAAAAAGCGGGAAGAGGAAGCTCAGTAACACTCACGCTTACTGATGATGTCAATGTCAGTAGAGGCGATATGATTGTGAAAGCTACCGAAAAACCCAACGTTGAAAAAGAATTACAAGCTACTATCTGTTGGATGGACAAAAAACCATTAATCGCAAACAGTAAATACAGTTTGCAACACGGAATACACAATGTATTGGCAAAAATAGTAGATGTAGAAACGATTGAAGAAACTAACTTTTCAGGAGAAAAAACAGCAGTTTCACAATTGCAACTCAATGAAATAGGCGATATTCAATTAAAACTAAGCAAACCACTATTTTTTGATAGTTATGAAAAAAACAAATACAACGGCGGCTTCATCCTTATAGACTTACAAACAAATACGACCGCAGGTGTTGGATTTATCAAGTAAAAGCAAACAAATATGAAAAACATTTCAAACAAACATACAATGATCTGCACATGCATGTGTTGCTCAAACATTTTTCTAAAATCAAAAGGAACGTGACGTAAATACCTATATCATATATAAACTAAAAAAGTCCTTTTGAAACACTATTCATTAGGACTTTTTTAATACCAGAAAATCAAACAAATGCAAAGCTTTAGAACAGAAATAGAAAATCCAATTGTTGAAAAAGACATCATAGAGTTGGAACAAAAAATCCGCTTATTCAAAGAAGGAAAAGTTGATGAAGAAAAATTCCGCAGTCTACGATTGGCGCGAGGTGTTTACGGACAGCGTCAACATGGCGTACAAATGATCCGCATCAAATTGCCGTACGGAAAAGTGTCCAGTGCGCAATTACACAGAATCGCCGATGTGGCGGACGAATATTCCACAGGAAGATTGCACATTACGACGCGACAAGACATTCAAATTCATTATGTGAGTTTGGACAGAACGCCAGAATTGTGGGCGCAATTGGAAAAAGACGATATTACCTTGCGGGAAGCTTGCGGAAACACAGTGCGGAACATTACGGCAAGCGCCACTGCAGGAATTGACATCGACGAACCGTTTGATGTGTCGCCGTATGCAGATGCGATGTTCAAATTTTTTCTACGAAATCCAATCTCGCAAGAAATGGGCAGAAAATTCAAAATTGCCTTTTCTGGAACTGAAAAAGATACGGCATTGACATACATTCACGATGTAGGTTTTATAGCGAAAATTGAACATGGAATTCGTGGTTTTAAAGTAATGCTCGGAGGCGGATTGGGCTCTCAGCCAAGACATGCCGATGTATTATATGAATTTTTACCTGCGGATGAAATCATTCCGTTGACAGAAGGCATATTGCGTGTGTTTGATCGTTATGGAGAACGCGCCAAAAGAGGAAAAGCACGAATGAAATTCTTACTCAAAGATCTTGGATTAGAAACTTTTACACAATTGATTGATGCAGAACGAAAAGCATTATCAACTACAAAAGTCGCTATAAAAACAGCTGCTTTCGAAGTCGCACCAAGCTTTCAAGAATTTGACTTTGAAACGGTTTCCATAGAAGATACAAAAACGTTTGAAGCGTGGAAGCAAAGCAATATCATTCCGCAAAAACAAAAAGGATTCGTGGCTATTGGAATTCGTGTGCCTTTGGGAGATTTCTACACGGATAAAGCGCGTTTATTGGCAGATTTGATCAAAAAATACGCTGCGGACGAACTGCGATTTACATTGCGGCAAAACATACTCATTCGACATGTAAAAGAAGAATTGCTACCAGTATTCTATCAAAAACTATCAGCATTAGGCTTTACCAAAATTGGTTATAACAAACTAGTCGATATCACGGCGTGTCCAGGCACTGATACTTGTAATTTGGGAATTGCTAGCAGTACGGGAATCGCTACGGAGTTAGAAAAAGTAATTGCTTCGGAATATCAAGAATTCATCACCACAAAAAACATTACCATAAAAATAAGCGGTTGTATGAATGCTTGCGGACAGCACAATATGGCAGAAATTGGCTTTCAAGGAATGACCATAAAATCAGGGAAATTGGTAGCGCCAGCGTTGCAAATATTGCTCGGCGGCGGCATCATAGGAAACGGTCAAGGACGTTTTGCAGACAAAGTGCTTAAAATTCCAAGCAAGCGCGGCCCAGAAGCATTGCGCATGATCTTAAATAATTACAAAGAGAACGCTGCGGCGGAAGAATCTTTTGCAGACTATTACCAGCGAAAAGAAAAAGCATATTTCTACACGTTCCTAAAACCATTGTCAGACAGTTCTGAACTTACGGAAGACGATTATATTGATTGGGGAAACAAAGCTCCGTATGTAAAAGCAGTTGGTATTGGCGAATGTGCTGGTGTTGTCATTGATTTGGTGGAAACGCTCTTGTTTGAAAGTGAAGAAAAAATTGAAAATGCAGCAGAAGCGATAAAGCATCAATTGTACAGTGATAGTATTTATCATGCGTATGCCGCGATGGTGAATGCCGCGAAAGCAATTTTACTTTCAGCGCAGCAAAAAACGAATTCGCATGCAGCGATTATCAATCAGTTTGATGCGGTATTTGTGGCGACAAAAAAGATAGGTTTGCCAACTACCTTTTCAGACTTCATCTATCAAATACAACACAATGCACCGAGTGAAATGTTTGCAAAAAAATATCTAAATGATACCATTTGGTTTGTAGATCAACTCAAAAAACACAGAAAGGAGGAACTTGCACATGCATAAGCCAACACTAACCGTATTAGGTGCCGGACCAGGCGATGTAGAACTCATTACGCTTAAAGGAATCCGAACACTGGAAGCAGCAGATGTCATATTATATGATGCGTTAGTCAACAGAGAATTGCTAGACTATGCACCACAAGCCAAACACATATTTGTAGGCAAGCGCAAAGGATTTCATCGGTACAGTCAAGATGAAATTAATGCACTTATTGTAAAAAACGCCTACAAATCAGGACATGTTGTTCGGCTAAAAGGCGGCGATCCGTTCATATTTGGTCGCGGCGCAGAAGAAATTAGCTATGCACAACAGCATGGATTAGAAACCAACATAGTTCCAGGAATAACTTCCGCCATAGCGGTTCCTGCGTATGTTGGCGTTCCGTTGACAAAAAGAGGCATTTCAGAAAGTTTCTGGGTGATTACAGGCACAACATCTGCTAGAAAATTATCAAAAGATGTCTCACTCGCAGCACAATCATCAGCAACAGTTGTCATTTTAATGGGAATGAGCAAGCTTTCAGAAATTATCAAACTATTTCAATCAGAAGGAAAGCAAAATACGCCCGTTGGAATCATTCAAAACGGTACAACAAATACACAAAAGTCTGTGTTTGGAACGGTAGATTCGATCCTCAACAAAGTAAAAGAAAACAACATATCAGCACCAGCTATTATTGTCATTGGCGAAGTTGTAAAAGAAGCAATTGCGCAAATACAGATGAATCATGCTATAAAAAGCCCTTTTCCAATAAAAGAAGCTATATAACGATGGAAAAAAACGAATTATATCCAATATTCTTAAAAGTGCATCAACTCCAGGTATTAATTGTTGGTGGCGGCAATGTGGGACTCGAAAAAATAAGTTTCTTGCTCAAATCCAGTCCAAACGCAAAGGTGACGTTAGTAGCGCCTTTCATCAAAGAAGAAATAAAAAACTTGGCACGTATACATGCAACAGTCACACTCATTCATGATGAGTATAATGAAAAATATCTAAACGATACGCATATTGTCATTGGTGCAACGGATGCGCAGTCAGTCAACTTAAAAATATATCAAGATGCAAAACAGCGAAACTTGCTCGTAAATCTGGCAGATCAGCCGCAGTATTGTGATTTTTATTTGGGTGGAATTGTCACAAAAGGACATGTGAAAATTGCTATTTCTACCAATGGGAAATCACCAACAACGGCCAAACGCTTGCGTCAATTTTTTGAAGAAATACTTCCAGAAAACATCAATGAGCTCGTTAAAAATTTACACAGTTACCGCAAAAGACTCAAAGGTGATTTTGAAGAAAAAGTAGACAGACTAAACGAACTTACAGAAACACTTTTGGACAAAAAATAAATTGAATACTAATTACTCAATACTAAAATTTCAATACCAAAACAACAACATGATACAAACAGATATACTAATTATAGGCGCAGGACCTACAGGACTTTTTACCGTTTTTGAAGCAGGTTTGCTAAAACTAAAAACACATCTTATAGACGCATTGCCACAACCTGGCGGACAATGTGCAGAAATATATCCTAAAAAACCCATCTATGATATTCCTGGTTTTCCAGAAATATTAGCAGGCGATTTAGTGAAGAATTTACTCAAACAAATAGAATCTTTCAATCCAGGTTTTACCTTAGGTGAGCGTGCAGAAACTTTAGAGCGTTTAGAAGATGACACGTTTGTAGTAACGACCAATAAAGGAACCAAACATCATGCACCAGTAGTTGTGATTGCTGGCGGATTGGGCTCATTTGAACCACGAAAACCTCCAATTGCAGAAATAGAACACTATGAAGACAAAGGTGTATCGTATATAATTCGTGATCCGGAAGTATACCGTGATAAAAAAGTAGTCATTGCGGGCGGCGGCGATTCTGCTTTAGATTGGTCAATCTATTTGGCTGAAATTGCCGCAGAAGTAACCTTAGTACATCGTAGAAATGAATTTCGAGGCGCGTTAGATTCTGTTGAAAAAGTACAAGAACTTCGAAATTTGGGTAAAATCAATCTCATCACGCCTGCCGAAATCACCAAACTGCATGGAGAAGCGCATCTAAACGCTGTTAGTATTACAAAAAAAGGGGAAGATTCCATACTTTTAAAAACGGATCATTTCATTCCATTATTTGGGTTATCGCCAAAACTTGGGCCTTTGGGAAATTGGGGACTCAACATTGAAAAAAACGCGATCAAAGTAGACAATTCATATGATTATCAAACCAACATTGCTGGTGTGTACGCCATTGGAGATGTAAACACATACAAAGGAAAACTAAAACTCATACTCTCAGGATTTCATGAAGCCGCAGTCATGTGTCAAAGTGCATATCAACGCATCAATCCAGGAAAAAAATATATAATGAAATATACGACAGTTTCTGGTGTAGAAGGTTTTGATGGCACTAAAAAAGAAGCCAAAAAAGAAATCGTACAAACCATTTATTAAGCGTTTTTAGATATAATCAATTTATAAAACGAACAGACAACTATACCGAAAAGATGCGTTAAATAAGGTTTTCCCGTAATTCATGATCATAAAATAGTATTATTTTGAAAATAGTATTAATTTATAAAGAGAAAACTCATGAAAAAAAAGAATTTAAAAAGTCTAGCATTAAACAGAAAAACGATTTCTAACTTAAAAACAAATCAAAGTCGTGGAGGAGCTGCACCTATTTCTGTTCAGTGTCCACTATCAATTCAAGCGCCTACGATCTGTTTGGTAACAGCAGATTGTTATCAAACGGCTATTTGCATACCAGTAACAAGAAAAGAATGTGTAAGTGTATTTATTGATTGTATTACACAAACAGAAACTCCAACATGTAGAAACTGTGAATAATATTCGGATAGTATATACATGAAAAATCAGCGAACTTCGGTTCGCTTTTTTTAGGCCTAAAAACAAAAAACAAAAAACATATTGTTGATTGCTGTCTAATTATTTTATTTTCAGTGGATTATTTGAAATTTTAGCGACTTTTTTTTTTGAACTCTTGTCAAAAGTGGTTTTTTAATGTTAAAAAAAGCTGTAAATACTTTAAAAATAAGGGTATAGAGAACCTATGATTTGTCTTAAACACGACTTTGATTTCGGTGAAATGTTTAAAAACACCGTCGAAATGCATTAAAGGTCAGTTGAATGAAAAGATATATTTTATAATTTCATAGTGTTAAAAAACCCAAACTACCAGCAACCCCTAAATCTATAGTTTATGAGAGTAAAACTACCATTAACTCTTATTCTATTTTATGTTTTTTCTGTAAACCTACAGGCACAATGTAATGGAATAAACAGTAACGCTTGTACAACTGCTGCACCTACGGTCGTAGGAAATAGCATTTCATGTACACCACCCGCAAATCAAGGAGGAAGACGAAACTTTAGAGTCACAAATATGATTGCCAATGCAACTTACAGAATTTCAAACTGTGGTTCTGGTTATGATACACAAATGACCATCAGAGACGCTTCTGGAAATTTTGTAGCATTCAATGATGACAATGGACCTGCATGCACAGGACTCGCAGCTTCCATAGATTTTACGCCAACCGCAACAGGAGATTATCGAATACACTTAAACAGATACAATTGTGCTACGACAAACGCTTTAAACGGTGATATTGTAGTGACACTACTATCAATTCCACTTACAAATGATGACTGTACTACGGCCACTTCTTTAACAGTAAATGGTACCTCCTGTACAACGAGTACTGCTGGTACTACTGTAGGAGCTACGCAAACCTTAGGAGCAATTTCTTGTAGTGGTTTTACAGGAAGTGCAGATGATGATGTTTGGTACAGTTTTGTTGCAACAGCAACGGATCATAATATCACAGTAACACCAGGAACACTCTCAGATGCAGTAATTGATTTGCGATCAGGTGCGTGTGATGGCACAAATATAGCATGCGCCGATGCAACTACAGGAACTGGAACAGAAATTCTCAATGCTTCCGGACTCACCATTGGTAATACATACTATGTACGTGTGTACAGTTATGATGTGGCAGGAAATGAAGGAACTTTTGATATTTGTGTAACGACACCATCATCAGTAAATTGTCAACCTACAACAGATACACCGAGCGTTATGTATATAGATGAGGTGGCGTTTGTAGGAACATTGGAAGATGTCACGAATGCAGGTACAAGTTTCAGCTTAGGATATCAAGATTTTACAGGGTTATCAACGTTAACAAGACAAGTAGAAGGCGAAGGAATTAATGTATTTGTACAAGCACCTTTTAGATGTACATGGAAAGCTTGGGTAGATTGGAATCAAGATGACATATTTGATGAAGCTACGGAAGAAGTATACAATTCAAACTTTGTATCAACGACCACCACTACTTTTGGTTTTGTAATTCCACTAGGAACAGCCGCAGGCGATTACAAAATACGCATACGAAACTACACAGGATATGATTACTCCATAGCAGATTATAATAATTCGTATGATTTCAATCCTTGTGAAAACTTTGTCGATACTGGGGCTACCATTGATCAACATGGAGAAGCAGAAGATTATCTATTCACAGTAGAGCCTTACTGTGATGCACTAATTGATACGATTACGGAAGGAGAAACTTGTGGCGATGGAACTGTTGACTTATCAGTGACAGCAGGATTCTCTGGTTTCTCAAGGTTTAGATGGTACGATGCTGAAACTGGAGGAATGATGCTGGCAGAAACAAATAATGGAAACTGGACAACACCTTCTATTTCAACGACCACTACGTATTATGTAACTGCGTATAATGGTACCTGCGAATCGTGGGTGCGTGAACCTATTGTGGCAAAATTCAATCCTATACCAACGGTTAATGTAACACCAGACATCAACAATAGAGTCGTTTGTGGAGAAAATGACATGCTTGAAATTTCGGTTTCAGGCGATGTAGAAGATGTATTTTTGATAGATGAAGATTTCGAATCTGGAAACTTGGGCGATTTTACAAACGTAGTCATCATAGACAATGGCGCAACCATCAATGCACGTAGCGCATGGCAAAATCAAACGAGTACATTTGTGCCAGCAGAAGAAGTTTGGTATCCCGCAATCTCATCAGGGTTTGGAAGTGATCAATTCGCAATCTGTAACTCCGATGTTGGAGCTGACGGATCAGGTACTTCGTATACAACGCACAATGCATTACAATCTACAAGTTCGTATGATACCACCGATTTTGTGAACCTTACTTTAAGTTTTGATTGTTATTACTCTCACTATTTAGCAGATGGTGTTGGTGCAACTGACGATTATTTTACGGTAGAAACTTCTACCGATGGAACCAATTGGACAGCTGTAACTGCAGATGTTGTTGCTGACGTTGGAATCGGGACTAAATTTGACAATCTATCGTATGATCTATCAGCGTACATAAATGAAACTACGTTAAGTGTTCGAATTCGCTTCTATGCGATTTGGGCAGATGGTATTGCCGTAGATAACATCCAACTTTTTGGAGATAAAGATGTAACTGCGGTAGACTGGACAACGACACCTACAGGAATCATTGACCTATATATTGATACTGATAGTGATGGAATTGGTGATACGCCGTATGTGTCCGGTAGTTATGAAACCGTATATGCGATGCCAACACTAGCGCAGCTTGAAGAAGCAAACTATTCCTTTACCATTGATGCCAACTTAGCCAATGGTTGTGGAGCCGTAAGCTCAAACTTTAATGTAACCAACAATACACGTGTATTTGATAGTGCCGCAGATGCTTGGGGAGTAGCAGGAAACTGGGCTCAAAATATAGTGCCAACTTCGGATGATTGTGTCATTATCAAAGACAACGGACTTACCATTGATACGGAAGCCACAGGAAATGGGTTGGCTCGAAACATAACAGTGAAAAATGGTGCCACCTTAGAAATGGCTACTGGTTCTTCCATTACAGTAACTGATTGGATTAGTGTAGAAACTGGAGGAACGCTTCATGTAAGAGATGGCGCCAATCTAATTCAAGTAACAGATGTAACATCAAACAATAATACAGGAGAAATCAACATGGATCGTACACCTTCAAGTGTAAATCCTAATGACTACATCTATTGGTCTTCCGCAGTAGAAGGCTTTAACGTAACGGATGTTTCTCCTGGAACTTTACCATTCTATATCTACCAATGGCAATCCACTGTAAGTGGAAATGGCGCAGGAGGTTATGGAGAATGGCAAAGTGCCTCAGGAACTATGGGAATTGGAACTGGATACATCATACGAGGTATTTCAGGAACTAGTGTTGCCAATACTGCCGAATTTGTAGGACGACCAAATAACGGTGTTATCAATACCACAGTAACAAGAGGAACCTACACAGGAGCCGATTATCCTGGTGGCGGAAGTACCATTGCCACTGAATTAGACGACAACTGGAATTTAGTTGGAAATCCATATCCGTCAGCAATATCGGCAGATGCTTTCATTGCAGCAAATGCTTCAGTCATTACGGATGACACCAATCCATCAACCATTACAGGAACCGTGTACTTGTGGAGGCATTTAAGTGAACCAAGCAATGCATATGACGATCCTTTCTATGCAGATTATGCCTATAATTACAATGAAAACGATTACATTCAGTACAATAGTACAGGATCAAATCCTGCAGGATTCAATGGAAATATTGCCGCTGGGCAAGCCTTTTTTGTCTTAATGGATGATGCAGCACCAGCAACGTCAACAATTCAGTTCAACAATTCCATGCGAGGTGTAGCATTCACCAATGATCAATTTTACAGATCTGATGAAGATGCACAAGCTGTGGAATTTGAAAACAACAACCAAACCGCAATGGCAGATGCCAATACAATTGAAAAGAACAGAATTTGGTTAGACATCATTTCGCCAAACAATACAGCTTCCTCTACCTTAATCGGATACATTACAGGTGCTTCTGATGCACAAGATCGTTTATTTGATGGTGTCAATTTAAGTGATGCGCCAACACACATCTATTCGATTATCAATAATGCTAAAATGGCAATTCAAGGAAGATCAGTTCCATTCAATGATACCGATCAAATTCCACTCGGTGTAAAAATTGCACAAAGCGGAAACTATACCATTGCCATCAATGCGGTAGATGGACTTTTTGAAAATGCAAATCAAGAAATCTACCTAGAAGATACGTATACAAATACAGAACATAACTTACGACTCACACCGTATAATTTCTATTCAGAAAATGGTGAATTTGAAGATCGTTTTATCCTAAAATATCTTCCTACAAACAGTACTTTAGATGTAGATGAATTCAATACAAATACAGGAATTGTCATCACAACAGGAGAAAACCAAATAAAAGTGCATGCCTACAGCAGTCAAATAGAGGAAATAACAATACACAACATTCTTGGAAAGCGTTTAATACATAAAAGCAATATCAGAACTGATGTATATGACATTACCAATCTAAAAGCAACAAACAGTACACTCATTGTAAAAGTTGTTTTAGAAAATGGCAAACAAAAAATTCAAAAAGTCATATACTAATTAAGTAGCAACGCCCCAAAGAAAAGCACGCTTCAATACAGAAGCGTGCTTTTACATATAGATTTAAAAATAAAACTATTTCTTATTACAAATAGTACACGACAATCCACATTGCGAATCGTTTTGTGAACCACTACATCCTTGTGGAGACGAAATTCCTCCTTTAATCACATCTTCGCGCAAATCTGAAATTAACTTCTTGTTTAAACGGAGTGACTTTAAATTTCTTTTTTTCATAATATTATTTTTTAAAAGATTAATAACAAACAATATATACAACTAAAAGAAGAATTATGTACGGGAAAACCATAAATAAGGCATGTAATACACTGTAAAACACATTGATTATGTGATATTTATCACAAAAAAATCGTTTTGATAATTTTAGGATAAAATGCATGAAGTAAATAACATGTCAGAAAATATCCAAAACTCAAAACAGATGAAAATACGGGTTGCTAAATACAAAAGCATCACTTACTTTTATGGAAAATCAAAACAAGCATGTTACGCAATACTATCAAAACACTTTCAACTACCATTCTCAACAATCAATCAGACTTTGATACTATTAAAAATTCGATTGACGAAATCCATAAACACTATCTAGAAACAACGAATCTTGAAGAACTAGGACAAGGAATGCAGCACATGGCGGCAGTTCCTACGGCAAGTGGAATGGCACTATCACTCAATCACGCAGCAGCCTGTTTACTCGATTATCGCAGAACCGCAAAATTCTTAAACGGAATGGTAACGCTCATTCGCGAAAAACAACAACAACATCC
>CAZHSA010000026.1:0-21134 GCA_964535135.1 uncultured Kordia sp. | reverse complement strand
GCTTCACTAAGTCTTACATTGATTCCTGTATTACCGTACGAAGATCCACTACTTTGAATATCCATACCTGTTTTTACATAAACAGCTTTATTATTGACTGATTTGATTGCAGTATGATAACTCCCTGAACCATCAGTATTTTGTAAAAACAAACCTGTACGTGTAGAACCAGCAATACCGCTGTAGTCGATACCTACTTTAGCTTCTGTGGTGCTTAATGGATTTCCAAAGAAAGTACTTCCCTCGCTAGACATCGTTGCTACTAATGTAGAGTTTGTAGAAGTAAAACTATTGGCAACTCTAAATTCTAAATCAGTTCCTGCAGAAGAACCAGCTCCTATCCATTGCAGTCTTGGGTTAGTATCATTCAGATCTTGATATCCCATAGTCAATGCTCTATTTGGTAACTGAAAACGCAAACCGTACACAGTCTGACTACCTGTATTTAATCTTCCTATAGAGAACCAACGACTATTGGTAAAACCAAAACTATTTCCTGAATCTAACTGAGTTACCAAACCAGGTCTAAATCTAAAAATTTCTCCTCCATTAAATTGTTGAGGTATTGGACTATTGATTACACTTTTCACACTCTTGAAAGATTGATTCTGAGGAATAGAGATCGGTATAGGATCAATATCAATAGGTAATTCATCAACATCAATAGGCGTTTGAGCAAAGGATATTACAGTAAAAAGTAATGCTAACAATAATGTAAATTTTCTCATGATTATTTTCTTTTTTTTAATTTTGTTTAAAGATAATCTCAAAAGGTTAAACAAAAATACGGTTAAACCGTAAAAAAAAGATGCTAAAAATAGTTGGAAAAATCTTAAATAATTGTAGTCGCGCATCCGTAACATATTAATTACAAACCAAATACACGTCAAAAACAATAGGAAATAATTTTATATGAATTAAAACAGAACTTAGAATTTAACCATCAGGTATTTATTTCTAAAAAATGAGTATTTACCTATGTTGTACCCAACAAAAAAGCCGAGATTTTTCAATCTCAGCTTTCGCTTTCTGTGCGGGTGAAAGGACTCGAACCTTCACGCTGTTAGGCACTAGATCCTAAGTCTAGCGTGTCTACCAATTTCACCACACCCGCAAATGTGGGTGCAAATATAAAGAAGATTTTTAATATTCAAAGGAAGTGAAACGTATTTTTTCCTGCTTTTTTAGTACTTTTGAGTATCTACAAAATTCAATATATTTCATGGATACAATAAAAACGTATGTTGAAACGCACAAGAGTCGTTTCATAGATGAACTCATCGAACTTTTAAAAATTCCTTCAATTAGCGCAGACCCAGCTTATACGCAAGATGTGATTGACACCGCAACTGCTATTAAAGTAAGTTTGGAGAAAGCTGGCTGCGATCACGTAGAAATCTGTGAAACTCCAGGATATCCTATTGTATACGGACACAAACATATTTCAGACGATTTACCAACAGTATTGGTATATGGACATTATGATGTGCAACCGCCAGATCCATTAGACCTTTGGGAAAGCGGTCCTTTTGAACCTATTATCAAAAAAACAGAATTGCACCCACAAGGTGCTATTTATGCGCGTGGTGCCTGCGATGATAAAGGACAAATGTACATGCACGTAAAAGCTATGGAATTGATGACGGAAACAAATCAGTTACCATGCAACGTAAAGTTTATGATTGAAGGTGAAGAAGAAGTTGGCTCCGAAAGTTTATCATGGTTTGTAGAACGCAATCAGGAAAAACTTGCCAATGATGTAATCTTAATTTCCGATACCGGAATGATTAGCAATACACAACCTTCTATTACCACAGGTTTACGTGGGTTGAGCTATGTGGAAGTAGAAGTTACAGGACCCAATCGTGATTTACATTCAGGTTTGTATGGTGGCGCAGTGGCGAATCCAATTAATGTTTTATCAAAAATGATTGCTTCTTTACATGACGAAAACAATCATATCACCATTCCTGGATTTTATGATAAAGTAGAAGACTTATCAGCAGCAGAACGTGCCGAAATGGCAAAAGCACCATTTTCTTTAGAAGCATATAAAAATGCCTTGGATATTGAAGCTGTATACGGCGAAAAAGGCTATACAACTAATGAACGGAATTCTATTCGTCCTACCTTAGATGTGAACGGAATTTGGGGCGGATATACTGGCGAAGGTGCCAAAACCGTGATTGCGAGCAAAGCGTATGCTAAAATTTCGATGCGCTTAGTGCCAAATCAAGAGTGGAAAGAAATTACCGAATTGTTCAAAACACATTTTGAAAATATTGCACCCGCAGGTGTTACCGTAAAAGTAACGCCGCATCATGGTGGACAAGGCTATGTAACACCTATTGATAATATTGGGTATAAAGCAGCAAGCAAAGCCTACGAAGATACGTTTGGCAAAACACCAATTCCGCAACGTTCTGGCGGAAGCATACCGATTGTATCACTGTTTGAAAAAGAATTGAAAAGTAAAACCATTTTAATGGGATTCGGATTGGATAGTGACGCCATTCACTCGCCAAATGAGCACTTTGGAATCTTCAATTATCTCAAAGGAATTGAAACCATTCCACTGTTTTATAAATACTTTACAGAACTTTCTAAATAACTTCAAAATCCGCTCTTAGTAGCGGATTTTTAATTGATACTTTCTACTATATCACAAACATACATAAAGTGATCTGAGATGCTTCTGTATGCTTCTGGGACTAGAAAGGCAGATTCAACCATAAAATCATTTTTGGATGTATAGATGTAATCAAGTGTTGATCCTGTTATAAATGTTCCTGTATTTAAAATTGAAGATTGTTCCGAAGCTGGGATTACTTCTAAAGAGTTAGAGAAATCTATATTTAATGCTGATAAAAACGGATTGTTCTCCGTATACGATATGTTAAAATCTGCACCTATAACCACTGGTTGTGTTTCATCTTTTGTAATTGCTACAAGTTCGTTGAATTGCAGTATTTTTTCATCAGAAGTACTTCCAGATTCAAAATGGGTACTTACTACAAGTATTTCTTTTTGATTATTTAATTTAATTTTGGTCTTGAGTGCATGATTTTGATTGTAATAGTCAATATAACGTATCGGGAAATTTTCAGCGGCAACGATTTCATATTTTGAGAGTACCGCGTTTCCAATAAATCCGCGTAAAAATAGATTGTTTCCTGTTTGAAGTGCTCTTCCCATTCCGTACGCGTAATTCATTTGCACGCTGTTTGCTATATATTGCAGTTGATTTTCAACAATTGAAGTATCATACTTATATCCTACTTCTTGAAGCATAACGACGTCTACATTCATATCGTTAATGAGCGTTACTATTGCATCTAAGTGTTCATGAGTTCCTCCTACATCACCGGAGAAAGGATCACAATTTTGGCAGAATCCTAATTTCATATTGAACGTGGCAACTCTTAAATTTCCATTGTAGGTTGGCGAAGTTACTATGTTTTGTGAATACATGATGGCTTCTTCATCTTTTTCAAGAATAGCAAAGTCGTCACAAGACGTGATGTACAACATCATTAATAGTACTAACCAACACTTTTTCATAGCTTGTACGTTATTCCTAATGAAAAGATTCCTGCAAATCCCCATTTGTTGACAGGATCGTTTGTATTAAAATTGAAAGTTCTATTTTCTAACAAAATTCCAAGTCCGATATTACTTTTTACAGATAGTTTTTTATGTAAAAAATATGTAAATCCGTATCCTAAGGTTCCTTGAATGAAGTTAGTAGACACTTCAGAGAAATTTAATGATACTTTTGTATTGAAGTAATGAATGCTTCCTATGAATAGGAAGTTGAATGCTTTTGCGTTTACACCATTAGGAAAATATATGAAGTCTCCTTGCACTCCTATGGCAGACTCATTCGTAATGTAATCTTTTCCAAGTAAAATTCCAGATTGGATTTTGATTTTGGTAAAGTTTACACCAACTGCTGTATAACTAAAAATACCCTTAGTCGTTGAAATTCCTTCAAGATTGACATCCCATTTGATCTCTTGAGAAAATCCAAACAACGACATGCATAGCGCAATTAATAAAAGTTTACACTTCATTTGATAATGGTTTTCTATGATACGCTTTTTTATAAGATAACTTTATTTTGATTAGTTTTTCATTAATAAGCACCCAAGTTTGAATCACCGTAAATGTCCAATAATAAATTATCATTACAGGAATGAGCGGAAGTAGCCAAAGTTTTCCTGTTCGTAAAATGTACGAACAACAGAAAAAAACAACCGTCAAACTAAAAGATATTATGAAAATGTATGGCAATATAGATTCGTACCTAAACTCATTGATGAGCATTAGCGGCCCTAAAAAGTTAAATGAAAAGGCGTACGCTAGATTCAACATAAAAAACAGAGCTGCAATCTTTCGAGAAGTTGTTAGGTTTTTAGTTTCATATAAACCTTTTAAATTTTTAAAACAAGACAACACATGGTTGGCGAGCCACCTTTTTCTTTGTTTGTACCATTCGTTGATAGTTTCTGTTACTTGTTCTTTGGAAAATACGCTGTCTTCATATTGCACTTGATGTCCAGACAAGCCCACTCTGTAGGCAAAATCAAAATCTTCACCAGGTAACGCTGGATCAAATCCTTCAATATCTTTAAATATTTTTTTTCTAAAGACGCCAGCTCTTCCTTCAAACATACCAAAACCTAATTTACTTACAGGAATGTATATGGTGTGTTGCATTGAATAGATATCTAATGCCGTTAATAGCGTCACTATATTTTTGTTTTTATTGTAGAAAATATTTCGCGCCTGCACAATGCCTAAGTTCGGATTTTTGAATTTGGGCACTAATCGTCGTAAGAAATCTTTTTCTATCACCGAATCCGCATCAAGAATACAGATGAGTTCGCCTTTTAAGGCATCAATGTTTTCATTGATGGCTGCAGGTTTCCCTTTCAATTGCCTACTGCTAGCCATTGTAGATCGGTCAATCACTTGAATTTGATCTTTGTATGTACGCAACAACGCTAATGTACTGTCGTTAGAAAAATCGTCAATAAATGTGATATCATATAGCTCTTTTGGATAGTTAAGCTGTAAAAGATTTGTAACTGTATCTACCACCACATTTTCTTCATCATGTACTGCTACAACAATAGAAACAGTCAATAATTCTTCGTCATTACTAGTTTTTTCTAACGCTGTATTGGTTTTTTTTCTAGTTAGTGAAACGATCATAAAGACAAAAACGTAGACCGTGAATAAAATTTGTGGTATGAGGAGTATATTCCAAAATATATAAAACGCTAGTTCATTGTAAAAACTAAGTGCATATACGCCTAGTAATCCAAAAAATATAGCAAGCGGTACTATTTTTTTATGTTTGATAGCTTGTATTAGTAAATGCAAAGCATACCCCAATATAACGGCCGAGAATACGATACCAAAGAATAGTTTCATAGGTGGTTAAATTTTGATCACTTCATCGAACAATTCAGGGGCAATTTGATGGTGTGAGGTTATAATTGTGATTTTATTTTTTCTTTTTGAGATTATTTTTTCAAGTAATTTTTCATAGATTTTTAAGGGAAGATTGTTTGTGATTTCATCCAAAATGAGAATATCAGGGTTCTTCAGCAATCCTCTCAGAATGCTAATAATTTGTTTTTCTCCGCCCGATAAATTTTTACCATTTTCACCAACATTTTTCTGCAAATCAAAGTCAAATGTCTCTTTTAATTTATAGAGTTTAATAATTTCGATTAATTCTTGTGTCGTAATGGACTCGTGAATCATTAGGTTTTCAGCTATTGTACTGTCATATAAAAAAGGAGTTTGAGAAACCAATCCCAACGCATTGTCAACATTATGCGCTTTAATGATAATTTTTCCTTCATCTGGAGAAACAATTCCTAAAATAAGGTTTGCCAATGTTGATTTTCCTGAACCATTTTTGCCAGAAATTAAATAAATACCTTTGGTGAAGCTAAAGTTGGCAGCATTAAAAATAGGTTGATCTTCATAGTTAAAAGATATATTTTCCATCGTAAGCGAAACCGCTTCAGTCGTTTTTGTTATTTTCCGAATTCCCTTGGCAGTTGTTGTTTCCATTTTTTCAAGAACCTGCTCTACCCTACTGATTGAGGGCAAAATAATATGAAGTGACATCAAGTAGGTATTGATACTTTTTAAAGGCCAGAGTAAAAAAAGAACAAACCCTAGTGTGGTTACTATTGTTGGAATGTCCATATTTTGAAGCAATAAAATGACCACAATAGAGATGATGAATACTAGAATTAAAATTTCTAAAAAAACGTCTGTTAACCCTTGATATATGGCACTCAAACGTATTTGTTTTTTGATTCTTACGGCAATTTTTGAAACAACTTTAGTCACTTTGTGTAGTAGGTTGAAAATGATTATATCGTTTTTCCCTTGTAGTATTTCCAGAAAGAAACTGGAGAGATTTGCATTTTCAGCTTGTCGTTCATGATTTATAAATTCTACTTTGTTACTTATTTTGGTATGAAATAAGTACAGCAGTATTGAGAAAAATAAAAGATCAAAAAATAATAATGGAGAAATCAAAAAAATATTGACGAGTAATAATATGAAGAAGATGATGTCTTTAAAAAAATAAATGGTTCCAAAAATCAACTTTCCTTGTACCATTCCTGTTTCACTAAATACTCTTTGATGAAAATCGCCTGTTTTTATAAACTCTGTATGAATATTGGTTGTTTGGATATAATTCTCTATCAATAATGATTTTAGCCGCAGCGAAATGGCACCTGAGAAGTAATTGGTATAGAAGGAAACAAAATATTGAATGACTAGCTTTGTAATGTAAAGTATGATGATGAACAGTATGAGTGTTTTTTCTAACTGATCTTTCATGTACAAATCTGTCAACTTTCCGAATAAGTGAGGCAAATAAATATTAATGATGGTAATGATCAATATAAAAAAAAGCAACGCAATTACCTGATTTTTGTAATCGCCTATACTCTCTTTGAGTAATTTTAAAAAACGTTTATGAGAGCGTACTTTTTTTATCATACGACCTTTAGTGTTTTTCCTAATGATCGGAAGAAGCAGTAGGTTTTGAAACTAATTTTTGCCTTTGCATATTTAATTTTATCAGCTTTTTCTTTTAGTAAAAGTTCTTTTAAGATGTTGTTTGAAATGCCAATATTATTGTAAAAATTGTCTTTGCTAAATTCTTTATGAAACGAATCTGTAACTTCAGAATTAGTATCGTATGTTGTCACAAAGTTTTGAATCCAATCTTTAATTTTTTGATCAAAAACGCAAAGTTTTTCTACAATGAGAAGCGTGTAGATTACGATTTCTATACAAGAATGTTTTTTGGCAATGGCAAGAAGCTTCTCGGTCCGTAAAGATAGAAGGTGTTTCTCTAAAAAACTTTTTAACTCATACACCAACAAGAAGCCGTAACCTTCGTGATGCAACAAGAAATGAATGCATAAATGCACAAACTCCATTTCTATATTAAATGTATAGTAACGACCGTTTTGATGCGCAACTTCTTGAGATTCTTTGAATAATTCGGCGGCGCTTAAATTAAAAATAGTGTCAAATGCTTTGAAAGCAATTAGTTTTTTGTGCAAATCAACACACATACTATTTTCGTTCAGCATGCATTGCTGTCCGTAAGCGATATATTTAGGTTTTTGAAAAAAATTAAATGCTGTTTCCAATACCGATATGGCATCTTTAAAATCTTTCTCTAGCACCAAAATATCGACATCACAACTTCTTTTGTAGAGATTTGCACCTATTATTTCTCTTAACTGCCATCCTTTTAAAAGCAGCACAGGAAAATTAGATGTGCGAACGAATGTAAAAAATTGTTGTTTGTAAAACTCATCTCTTCCTGTTTCCAGTAAAAATTCTTGTTTCAGTGGTTGTAATAATTCGGGATCTAAATCGCTTATGTATTCATGCTTTTTTAAAATATGATAAAAAAAAAGGTCTAGATTTATTGTTCTTAAATGCGCAATAAACGCACGCTGATATTCCTTTTCTTTGTGTTTGAACTCTTCAAAGAACACAGGGAAAGAATTTTCTAAAAAATGTGTTTTAAATTTAATAATCCCTTCCATAACTTATCTTTAAAATGAATATAAAAACTGGGTATGTAATTTGTTTAATGAAGTAAATAATATTGTTTACAGGCACTATTTTTTTTATAAAAGAATATACTTTCATTTCCGCCTTTGAATATTTGTAAAAAATAGTGTTGTAGTGGTTTATATCAACGTGTTTTCCATTTTTAATAACATAGTCAACTTTACCCAATATTTTAAACGTTTTCCCTGCAAGTGCTTTTTCAGGAAACACATTGTTGTCGCCTTTTGTCACAAGATCTTTCTCGTAAATAACTCGGTGAGTCAGGATTCTGTTATACATATTCTGCACCGTAATAATGTCACCTTTTTGAACAGAAGTGACCTCAGAAATAGCGATACTATCTCCATTTTTCAATAATGGCCACATGCTATTTCCTTTTACCGTGAGTATCAAACTAAATAATTATTTGGTTATTTTTCATTTCTTTTATGAACTTCTGAACATCATCAACAACCACATCTTTTGAAATGTTGTATTCTTTTACAAGTGCTGCTATTAGGCTTTCTTCATCACTATTTTCATGTGTTTTCAAAAAGTTAATAAGAAAGGCACCTGTTTCATTTACAGTAGTAATCATTCCTCCTTTAGGCGTCACAATAACAGCTTCATTATCAATATTTTGAACTAATACATCTTCTGCTAGTTTAAATTGTTTCATACGTTATTATTTAGTGTTTAGTCTCAACGTGTAAATTCACCTATAATTTAATCATTTTTATTGTTTTACAAGAATATTTTAGCAAGTCATTTCATAACTTTTAATACAAGCAACAATGGCTGCTTTTTCGCTATTCTTAGGCATTTGAAGTTCTGCAACGGTTGTATTTTTCATGAGATCTTGAAGTATCTCAGCATATTTTTCCACTTGTTTTTTTTGATAGTCACTGAACCAGATATTGGACAACAACACATTGAAGATATTGCTCTTTCTTAGTGGATTGATTTTTAGCTCATTACTTTGCACCAATCTAAAAATAGCTTTCAGATTTACCAAAACTGCGGGTTTGCGTTGTTTGTCTCGCTCAAAAGGTGTTTTTTGTAATAGATATCCATTTTTGGTTTTCTCTATCACCATCATATCATCAGAAAAAACCGTGAAATTAGAAAGTTTTCTACTGATGGTACTTTTCCCTATTCCCGAAGGTCCAAAAAATATGTATGCATTCTGCTGATCGTCAATCAAAGAAGCAGAATGAAATATGAGTTTATTTTTTTGAATACATAATTCTGAAAAAATAAATAATAAGAATTCTTCTGCATACTGATATGCATTTCTAAGTGTTGGTATGAGCAAAACTGCGTGTTTTTCAAATTGCTGAAACGCGTATCCTTGAAATCTAAATGCTCCGTTTTCATCTGGAACTGAAACCGTCATGTCTTTTTGTTTGATCAGGATAGTGTAATCCAGGTTTTTTGGAACATCTGTAGTACTAAAATGCCTGTAAAATTCTTGAAACCTACCAATAATACCATTCATTTCAGATTCAATATGAATATAAATATCTGCGATATGTAGCGTAATACTTTGCATTATAGTAATTTGAGAAAGTCGTTGGTTTTGGTAAAATACAATTCTTTGATTTGTAAGTGCGGTACAATTTCAGCGCAATATTTTAATATATTGGTATTGTACGCTGTGGTATTTTTATTTCCAAAATGATCAAACGCCCAAAGTCCAAAAAGCAAGTGCGTCAATTGTTTGTTTTTTTCAATTTCGCGAACAAATGTTTCATCGTGCTGAAAAAGCCTGTAAAATCCTTTTATTTTTCCGGTAAAGCTATTCTTCTTGTAGGGCGTTTTAAAAGGAATTGTTTCCAGTTCAAAAACACCTTCTCCAAGATGAGAGATAAGAATATTGTCGTCATGAATTATAGGAAGTCCAGACAATCCTGCAATTGTAGATTTCCCTGCTCCAGATTGCCCAGAGAACAAAACAATTTCTGCGTCCTTTACGATGGCGCTTGCATGTATGAGTAACGCGTTGAATTTGAGAGAAATACTTGAGATAAATATTTTAAAAAAGTTTTCAAATTCCCAAAATTCAAATTTATTAGGCAGAATGATATCTACAACATGCTCCTGTTTTGCATATCTATAATAAAAATAGGTGTCAAAGAACTGTATAAAATCATACGTGTGTGATTTATTTTCAGGAATATCAATGACTACATTTTTTGTATGATTATGAAAATTAAATACATACTGTGCAGGTTTATCAACTATAAACTCTTGATATGTTTGTCGGATGTAATTCCCTAAAGATGAATTATTTGTATGTATTTCAAAAACTACATTTTTTACTTCAATTTTAAACGAGTACGTAAAAGCACTTGGTGCATCAATAAAAAGGGTAGATATTTTTTTCTTTCGTTCTTTAAAAAATGATATCATACGTTGGTTTAAAAATCAAAGAAGGTCAACAGCTGATGACCCTCTTTAATTTGTTTTAAAGTTTTATAATGATATTAACTTGGCCCGCCACCAGAGCTTCCTGCTCTTGTTTCCATTGGCTGTTGATAAATTATCTTAGGAGCCGTATATGTTTTTTTATGTTGTTCCATAATATATCTTACATTTTAAATTTAATCATTCTTTTATCAAGTTGAGCTTCTCCCACCATTTCTACATAATACGTATCTTTAGTAGCGTCTATTTGAAATGTGTAATCTTCTTGATTGCTTCTATATGTAATCATTTCAGTATTTACTGATGTCAGACTTCCATCACATTCTTTTTTATAAACATTGAAGCCAACTAAACTATTGTTATCTGTTTCAACAGACCATTTTAATGTTTTAAAAAGATCATCTGTAACTACGTCCGTTGAAAACTCTATGTTTCCACTTCCGCCTTCTTGTCCTGTACAGATATTATTATAAATACAGTTGTAACCGCGTATTTCATCTTGACCAATATTTTTTACTTGGTTTACACCTAAACTTGCGCCCATAAGACGAGTAGCAACTCCTGAATGATCAAGACCAACTCCGTGACCAAATTCATGTCTTAATACTGTAGCTCTGTCGTGTCCTCCACCACTCGTTCCATTAGAGAAAGTACCTGAAAAATTACTATTGATTCTCATATCAAACTCGGTATGAATACTTCCACTTATAGATTGTCTTAACACGGAAGCTAATACGCCTGTATTGGATGAAAACCCTTGAAAAACTACAATGTTTCCATCTTGAGAGAAGGTTGATTGTGTTCCTCCAGTTAATCCACCATGTACTATGGTAGGTGCGTTTGTAACATGCGCTGAAGGCGTCATTTGATTTATGGTCGTAGGTAGTAACGGAATAAAGGCAGCAGGAACGGTGCTATTGTGACGTACTACATAATTTGCGGCTCTGTCTTGTAAGGTTGTTGATAGTAAAACGAAGGAACTAAAAGTAACAAATATTACTATCAAAGATGCGAATATTTTGATTTTCTTTGTTTTCATTATTTAAATTTTTTAGTGTAAAACGTTTCTGATTTGTTAATGCTTTTAATTTGAGCAATTGAAGAAAATACCTCATCTTTTCTTCCTATAAAGTGCTTATGAGAATCAAAGAACGTTTCTTGCTTTAAAGTAAATTTACCATTGATGGTAAAATCATTACTAGTTGCATTCAGCGTTTTGTCAAAATAGCCTTTTTCTCTAGCGTCTTCAACAGCAGCTACGTCAACTCTATTTAACATTAATAGGACTTTTTCTCCTAAATATATGTTTGGTTCTGTTGAACTTTGCACATAAGAGTCTTCTCCTATCAATCCAGATTCCGTTTTTACATAAATATATTCTTGTGAAATATTTCCTTTAAGGGCAGACTCCACTTTGATTTTGTATGTTGTATGGAAAAAATTTTGTTTGTCTTGACTGTAGGTACGCTCTACCACAACACCTTGTACTACATAATTACTAAGTAGGGTGTATTCTTTGTATGTAAACTCACCTGCTTTATTTCCTAATTCCACAAGATCAACTCCTGCTGATTTGAATTCGTCTACTTTATTTAGATCGATCTTAAGCTTGTAAAAGTATTCTGGCTGAACTGCCATACCCAATGCTTTTGCTTTTGCTGCATACTCCGCTTTGTGCTTTGATTGCTGCTTATCCGTTAATTTGCTTTGTCCTTTAGATCCTTGAGCAAGGGATTCTGCAGAAAACAGAATCACTAAAGAACACAAAAATAATTGTACAACTTTTTTCATGTGGCTTAATTATTTTACGATTAGTTTATTAGACATTTCACGACCTGTAGCGGTGTTAATTTTTAAGATATATATTCCTTGCGTCAGGCTTTGAATATCTAAAATTTCATTAGCTTGAATATGAGCCGTTCCTTCTTCTAGATTTTTTTGAGCGGAAGTAATCATTCTACCCTTAATATCATAAAGTACAAATTGAGACTTCCCTGAGATACTATTCAAGAAAGAGATTGTAGACGTATTACTCAAAGGATTTGGATAAATTGTAAATTGTTCTTTCGTAAGGTTTAGTAAATCTTTCTTCAGTAGATCTCTTAATTTTCTAATTGCTTCTTTAGACTGCAATCCTTCGTTTGCTTCTTTGCCTCCTAAGTGCATTGCTTCATCACCTATTCCCATGTAAATGCCGCCTCCATAAGAATCGTCATAAATTTCTAGTACGGAATAGTTTACTTGACTCGCTAAATCAACGTATTCACGTAGTGCACTTAATGAATGTTGCAAATCTGGAGATGCAACAGGCATTGTTGTATTGATAATGTTCAATACTTGTGAATGTTGTTGGTTAGAAAATATAAAGTTAGGCGGTAAAAGTGATGGATTTGCTCGGACTTGCTCAAATGTGAGATTGTTCTCATCCATATACTCACTCTGAGTCGTTATCACATTTCCAAAGTCACTCATCAAACTATTGTGATCATTCACTACAGAAGGATTGTGCGCAACATTTGTGTAATAATTTTCTAATGAATTGATTTCATCATCGTGGTTAACAATCATAACCCCAAAAGAAGGGTCTTCGGGAGCAGTTGTTAAGTAATCTCCTGACACCACCGTATAAGTAGTGAAGGCAGAAAATAGTATGAACAACAAAACTCCAATTAAAAAGTGTTTTTGTTTCATGGTTTTTAGTTTTAATTAATCGTTTAGTAAGTTAAGATTCAATCTAGAAAATTGATCATTAGAATCATTCGCCGAAATTTCATAGGTGTAATTCCCTGAGGTAATTCGGTTTTCTTCTATATAATCAATTGGTTGAAAAATAAATATATCATCATCTATTTGTAGTTCTACATAAGCAAATCTGAAAGCGAAATCAAATGTTTTGTACACAGATGTTTGTCCAGCATCTAAATCCCCATAGTTTTGTTCTCCACCAGAAGTATTGACCATAATATTTTTATAATCAAATTCACTCGTGTTGATTACCCTTATTTGTAAGACATTGGACGTGTCGTCATCACTACAGCTAAAACATAAGAATATTAGAAATATATAAGCGATATTTTTCATGTTATACCTAATAAGTGATTACACCAAATGTAAGATTTTTATTTTATTATAAAAAGGGTTTTTTAATAATTTCCTTATATTTATCGTAAAATTTTATGAAGAACTATACAAAATGTCTTTTTTTCTTACTCACTACGTGTTTATATGCGAATAATGACACTTTTTATTTTAGCACAGAAACCGAAGGAATATATAAATTCAAAATTCCGAAAAGTATAGAAAATAAAAGTTTATTTGTTTCTTTTGAAGATATGTATTATCAACTTTTCGTTGAAGACAATTACGGATATCTGTACTGTCCTAGCAAAGGTTTTTACCAGATAGCTGATCATTATAACAAAGCTCATAAAGTTTTTACTATTCCAACAGTTTTAAAAATTGAAGAGCGAAATCACTATAAGTATTCACTTCCAAACAGCTTACATAGTTCGCATTGGTTTTTAGCTATTATTTCAGAAGATACTCCATTCCGAAAGAAACTATTTAAAGGAATTCATTCAAAAAAAAATAAAGAATATATACACTTGAAGCTCTATAACTTCAAAAAATCAGACGCTCCTATTCTTGTAAAAATTAATAAAAAAGAACATCAGTACAGTGTTCCGTACGGAGCGTATTCAGTTTCAGTGCCAGTCACGAGTAATGAAAAGTATTTTGATATCGAAGTTTCATCTTTTTTTCACGAAGTAGGTATTGAAAATATTGAAATGAAACTGTTTGAGGATAGGCGCTTGTTGTTTGAGGATGATTTTGAAAAGTATGTGTTTAGTGATTTTACCACTATAAAAAACCTTAAAAACACACACGCCTACGCTACATTTGACGGCAGTACTTTTAAAAAAGTGGAAAGCGATGGTAAAATTAAAAATTTAATATTTCAAAAAGCAGCAACCATTAAAGAAGTTCAACTGTATCCTTCAATAGTTCCTAGCACTACCTACACTGATTTTTTAGTTGTTTATAACTCGCTACATTTTAATAATAATGATATAGCATCGTTATCAGAACTTCTTAAAAAAATAAATCAAAATTTGTCCTATAGATTTGTAGATTCACAAGAAATATATAATGCATATGCATGCAGTAGTCCATCAGCAAAAGCTTTAAAAAAATACATACATGACGTCCTGCCTAAATATGTTCTTTTTTTAGGAGATGCTAGTGAAAAAGAAGACGAAAATGATTTAATTCCAACACATTATTATATTCAAGATAAAGATTTTACAAGGGTAGAAACAGACTACGCTTATACCTATTTGAGTGATCCGTCCGATCCGAAATTAGCTATTGGGCGACTTCCTTTTAAATCATCATCAGAATTACATTCATATATTAAAAAAGTAACTACTTTTTTAGACAAAAAGAAGAGTGCAACGTATGCAATATATGATGATATTTCAATTATTACGTCCAAGCTTAATGCAACGTACACCTCTTACGAAAAACAAAGTTCCGTTAAAAAATATTTAGGAATGCATACCATTCCTTCGTACATCAACGCCAAAAAACCGTCTGTTTTTCAGTTTACAGGACATGCATCGTATACAGGATGGAGTAAAAATAAAAAAGTTGATATTGGTGATATGGCAAGTCTCAATTCAGGAAACTTATTCTTACTTGTAGATTTATCTTGTTGGACAGGAACGTTTGCTTATCATAAACGAGATTGCTTCACCGAGAATCTAATTAAAATGAACAACAAAGGTCCTGTTTTATCAATAGCTGCTTCTGGCTACACTCATATTGATAACTACAACTCAATAACTGAGTATTTTACCTCAAAAAGAGGAAGACCCATTGGCATGGTTTTAACACAGTTGAAGCAAGAACTTTTTAAACAAAATAAAATATCACTTGACGATCTTCATGCGTATAATTTGATAGGAATACCAACATTGACTTATTGAGTTACCAACGCTCGTTTCTAAACTTTTTATTCCTTGCATACGATATGGTATCTTCAAGATACTTATCCAAATCATAACTTGGAATCGGAACTATAGCTTCCAAAATTTGCGTATCATACTCGTATGGCTGCGATATAAGATAAGGATTCAAATGCATTCCTAAAGAGTTGTAGTAAAAGCGTTCTATTTTGTTTTTGTATTCTAATTGTCCATTCACATCTGATGCTTTTACAAAGGTAAAATTAGCAGCACCAACGGTTTCTATAATTCGTGTCATTCCGCTAATGAGACCTGTACATTTTGCATGAGTAATATTCAGCTGACTAATATCTTTATGAATGACTTCGGAAATTACTTTAGCAACATAATCCACCGGAATTATATTCAATCCAGTGTTAAAGTTTGCAACAATTCTGACAATATCATTATTTAGAGGACTCATGTAAAAGAATTTCCCTAGCAGGTAATAAACCATAAACTTTGAAATGAAATACTTGGGATTCTCATTTATGTTTCCTCCCAAAACGCTTGGACGTAAAATTTGTATCGAAACGTCACTTTGACTGCCAACTTCAAGAAGATATTGCTCCGTTTGATACTTGGATTCTTCATAAAAATTACGATGATTTGGTGCTGTTCCATTATGGAAATCATTACCTATTAATCCGCCTACGTCACCTAACGAGAAAGCTGTACTTATGTATATAAACTTAGTGATATGAGAAGAAAAAGTTGTAAATATTCGTTTTGTGAAATCAAAATTCTCTTCAAAAATTTTGGCTTTTTCTCTACTGTCAATAGATAAATTAACATATCCTGCTGCATGAATGAAATAATTAACAGCTGTTGTATCAAGATAAGAAACTGTAAAGAATTCAGATGAATTAAGCACTTGAATCCTCGTTTCTAGTTCAGAGTTGAAGTCATTTTGAAAAATATTCTGTATTCGATCTTGAGGTGTTTTTCCATTTCGCTCCCTGACTAAAAGGAAAATTTTTTTTACATTTTCCTGTCGCAGTAATTGTATCAGAATTTGAGAGCCAAGTGTCCCTGTTACTCCAGTTAAAATTATATTCATTTACTAATATTTTTGCCCAGTAAAATTTACAAAAAATAAATCAAATACTATGAAGCAATTAAGAATATTCTTTATTCTATGAATGTAATAACGAAAGGCTCTTAAAACAAAAAACTTATAAAAAATGAAAGACCGTATTAAAAACGCATAATCTCCAAAACCGAAGACGAAACATATTTTCTATTATTTAAGACACACAACTTGCCTCAAACTTTAATGCAAAACTTCCCACGAAAGTGAAAAATATAATATTGGTATTGACTTACAAATTGTCCATGTACACAACAAAGAAACTAAATATTCAACCTCTACACTTGTAGAATTAAAATTTATATTCTACATTTGTAGAGTAATATTGCACTGATTGGTGTAAAGTGTCTGTTTTTATTTTGTTGTCGACCGAAATAAAAACGTTCATTTTACAAACCATCAAAGAATACTAAAACAATTTTGACCTGTGAAACTTTCAAAAACAGAAGAACAATTGATGCAGCATTTATGGAAGCTTGAAAAAGCCTTCATGAAAGATATTTTGGAACAATACCACGATCCAAAACCTGCAACTACGACCATTGCAACTTTATTAAAACGCATGACCGATAAAGGATATGTTGCCTATAAAACGTTTGGAAAATCAAGAGAATATTACCCATTAATCAAAAAAGCGGATTATTTTTCCAAACACTTAAATGGTTTGATTAAGAACTTTTTTAACGACTCTGCCTCGCAGTTTGCTTCTTTCTTTACCCAAGAAACAAATCTATCAGAAGATGAATTAAAAGAGCTACGTAAAATTATCGATCAACAGATTAAAGAGAGCAAAAAATGATTGCGTATATCATCAAATCAGGATTGTGTTTAGCGCTGATACTTTTAGTCTATAAAGTATTGTTAGAGCGCGAACGCATGTATGTGTTTAATAGGTTTTACCTACTTTTCGGATTGTGTTTTGCGCTCGTAGTTCCGTTCATTACTATGGAAACCGCCGTAGAAATTCCGTTTACGAAAACTACAACTGCATTGGATTTTACAAATATGAATGCCGATGCGCTCGGAATTGCTTCTGAAAACGAGTATGCCGCTACAGGAATTCCAACTTGGATGCTGGTCACGTTTGGCGTGTATGCCATCGGTTATCTATTATTCTTCTTTCGCTTCATTCAAAATATATATAGAATTTTTTATAAAATCATTAAAAGTGTAAAAGTTCGGTACAAATTAGCTTCGTTGGTTTTACTCAAAGAAGATGTACTGCCACATACATTTTTACATTATATATTTCTCAAAAAAGAAGCGTACGACACCGAAAGTATCGCAACAGAATTGTACACACACGAACTAGCACATGTAAGACAAAAACATACGCTAGATATTATTTTAATTGAATTGATTCAAATTGTTTTCTGGTTCAATCCATTGCTTATGTATTATAAAAAGGCAATACAGCTCAACCACGAATTTTTAGCAGATGATGCTGTACTGCAATCTAACATTCAAGTGCCAAACTACCAACAACTATTGTTAGCAAATGCACATGAAAATAACAATTTATACTTGGCAAGCAATTTGAATTTTTCTGTAACTAAAAAGAGATTACAAATGATGACAAAACATACAACTCGTGGACGCGCATGGCTTATGGCTTCGCTCACGATTCCGATTTTAACTGTTGCATTATTTTTGTTTAGCACAAAAGTAATCGCACAAAAAACAATGGTCAATACAGTTGGAACCACCACTGCAAATATGACCTCTGAACAAGATCCTAAAGCCGATTATTATAAAAATGCAACTTTTGTTTTTGAAGACGCCAACGGCACAAAAACGAAAAAAACCTACGCAGAACTAACCACAGAAGAAAAAGCGCGATTGATTCCGCCTCCTTCCAAACCTGTTGCAAAGACACCAACTTCGCAACAATTAAACGACTGGAAAAACGCAACTAAATTTGCCGTATGGTTGGATGGAAAAGTCATTGACAATCAAGAGATTTCCGATCATGACATTGTGCATTACACACAAAGTTTTGTATACAGAAATGCGCGTAGTAAGCGTTTTCCGCAAACGCACCAAACGCAATTGTACACCGCAAAAGGTTTTAAAGCCATGAAAAGTAATTATGCAGCGCCATTAAGTAAAAATGCTGTTTTACACTTTAAAGAAGGTGAAAATATGATCCGCCGTACAGGGAAAAAAGTAGGCACCACAGAAAAATCTTCGGCACGTCATGAACTTGCAAAAACGAATAAGGTTCCTGTAAATTTTGTTAACGAAAAAAACGGTCCAAACGAAATTGAATTCCCGCTACAAACCACAGACCAGAAGAAAATACAAAACAGAGATATACAGATATTTATTAATAACGAAAAAAAGATTTTAGTAAACGATTATGTGATATCTAACGTGTCAAAATTAGATAACGTTCTAAAATCTGAACTTGCAAAAATTAAACAAAAAAAATCCGTCACTGCAGCAATTGTATATGATCCTGCTGTGACCAAAGAGTTTGTTTTAAAAACAATTGCAATTTTAAAAGACAACAATATTTATGACATAACAACGCGAAGTGCTAATACTAAAGACGAAATACGTTTACCGCCACCGCCACCAACTATGCCAAAAACACAGACTGAAGAATCGAAAACCGCACCGCCGCCGCCTCCACCACCGCCAGTGCTATCAACTTCAGATAAAAACGCTGTTGGCTTTATGCATAAAATAATGAAAGGTCAAAAAGTAGAAACTATCCTGATTAACGGAAAGAAATATTACTCTGTAACAAAAAAAGATAGAACCTATATTTTTGATGAGGAAAGCAGATTGGTAGACAAGAATGGAAAGCAATTACCGCCTCCGCCTCCGCCACCACCAAAACAAAAAGCGAAGGTAAAAGAAGGGAAGATTGAAAAAAATAAGATGGATAAGATGTAAAAGATTTTGGCAAAATAGAAAGTACCGCTACAGGTAACTATACAAAATAGTAAAGGTTCTTATGAATATCTCTTAGATACGATTGTCATAAGAACCTTTTTATTTATCTTTAAGAACAATCAATCAAAACCGATTCCACACTATGAAAAAACTCTTGTATGTTTGTTTGTTATGTATTGCAGCTTCTTGCACAAAAGAAATACAACCTGCGAAAATAAATATTACTGCTCCGGATACAGAATTTATTATTGTACGAAATCCGGTTGACGATATTATCCTTTGGAATAATAAAGCAGATACCATTTATGCAAATGAAGCGAATACGTTTGTGTTTAAAAAGCAGATCAATAAACCTGAGTTTGTCACGATTATTATTGGGGATGAATGGTTAAAATCTGTTTTACTTCCGGAGAAACAAATTGAAATTAATGCTAAAGGAAAAAAAGCAAAATTTACAGGAGAAACTAGCGCAGGACAACAGTTTTTAAACAATGTAGCGCGAACGTATTTTAGCGTTACCGAAGCTAATAAATATAGACAAGACAGCACCGCTAATCAAGTTACCACAAAAATAAACACCTTCAAAAAAGCAGAATTAGATTCGCTTCAAACCTTACAGGAAACTAAAAAGATTGACGCTGATTTTGCCAAAGTTCTTCAAAAAGAAATTGATTATTTCTACGCGCAGCGAACCGCAGAAGTCATCAGCTCAAAACAATATGATCAAGATGTGATTCCAGCAGATTTACTGACACTTTTTGATGAAACAGTCACAACATATCCATTAAAAACAAGCTATAAACCTAGCAGTTGGAATATGTATGCAGAAGTCGTGTTGCAGGAAAAAGCTATGTATGATGAAATGGCGAATGGAAATGTATCCAAAGATTCGATGCAACAGTATTATGCACAGGATAAGCTGCATCCGCTATATTATAACCTAATTCGCAGTTATAAAGATTCTGAAATTGCAGAAAAAGCCGCAGCCAACTTTATCATCAATAAAGCCAAACAAAAAAAGTTTGAAAAAAGCTTGATTGGCATTTACGAGCAGTTTCAAAAAGATTTTCCTAAAAGCGCCTACACTACATATTTAACTGAAGATATTGAAAGTATTAAAGCGTATTACGTAAAAATTTCTGGCGAAATGCCTGCAAATGTTCATTTTTATGAGAATGAAACGATTGCGAGTCTCACCGAAATGCTGCCCGATTTGAAAGATGATAAATATTATGTAGATGTTTGGGCAACTTGGTGCGGTCCGTGTAAGGCAGAATTTAAACACAATGAACCATTAAATGCGTTCTTGAAAGAGAAAGGATATAAAAAATTATACATTTCGCTCGATAAAAAAGAACAGCGCAAAAAGTGGAAACAAGATATCAAGTATTTTGACTTAAGCGGATTGCATTTATTAGCGAGTGAGGAATTTTTTGTTGATTTTGAAAAGAATCACTCAAAGTATGATGGGTATGTTGGTATTCCTCAATATTTAATTATTGATAACGGAACTATTGTTACAAATGATGCACCACGACCAAGCAAACTCGATAAATTGAAAGCCTTCTTGAATAAATAACGCTGATTTTTTGTAACAT
>CAZHSA010000025.1:0-21147 GCA_964535135.1 uncultured Kordia sp. | reverse complement strand
GTTGTTGATTTCTATAAAGAAACGGATACGGTTCGCGAAGGTAGTTTGTGATTTTTTGGATCAATGTTACATAATTGAGGTGCTAATTTAACTGGAATTTAGAAATAAGGCAACTATCTTTTATGCGCAATCTGATCTTTACCAAGTCTTAGAATATATTTTCTAACCTCTTTTTGTGAAGGATCATCTACATCTAATTGCACATAATAAAATTCGCGATTGACTATTTTTTTATTGCGTTTAATGAGTTTGAGATACGTAGCAAATACAGGCTTTTCATTGCCGTAATAGATATCAATTTTTGATCTTTCAATTTTTCCTTTCAAATCACTTTCTGCATTTTCATTGTAATCTATGACATCACTGTGACTCGATTTTATGATTTTATTTGTGTTTTTAGCTTTATATGTATCTGTTGTAAATGCTCCTGAACCTATTTCAACCTGCGCTCCATTAATTGAGTCAATTAGTATCGTAGAACCTTCTTTGATTCTATGACTAATATCTGTGACATCAAAATGTTTACCTTTAGCATCTTCTATTACGCGATCTATAAATTGTGTCCAAGTCAGTAGTGACTCTAACTTAGATATTACTTGATTCTTCTCTTGTCCAATTACACAAAGTGAACAAAAAACAAATAGCAGTGTTATTTTTTTATACATTACTTTTTCATAAAATTATTAAGCTGCGTGCCAATTTCTTGAATGGTAAGTTTAATCGCTTCGTTTTTGATACGATTGGCAGCTTCTGCTTCGTTGACTTCGTTTTGTTTTCGTTTGGATTGAAACTCCTTGGTAACGATGGTAGAAAATGGAATTAAGCCTGTACGAACGTCTAAAATGATCAGTTGCGTAGTGGCAAAGGCTTTGATGTCAGATTTCGCAAACAACTTGTAACGTGCATATAAATCGCTGTTTATAGCATAAATAACTACAATATCTGATTGTGTACGAACCGCAGCTTCACGAATAGTGGTAAATGTTGGATTTTGAGAAATGAGAATGTCTGGAATTTGCGAAACTTTCAATACGCGATTCGATTCTTTAAATTTTGCCGTAAACGCATCTAAATATTCCTGTTGCGATTTTAAATAATATTCGTCGTTTCGGTAATAAAATCGCTGACTTTGCGAACTTTCAAGCTTTACCAAAGAAATTCTTAGATTGTTTGGCAATGTATAATTTCCATCTAGTATTTTTTGAATGTTGGCTTCAGAAATGGTAGATGCTTTATCATTAAACAACGATTTTGTAATGGACGTGTCTGGCTGATAGGAAGCTTGACTTGGATATCCTTGTCCAACTTGACTTCCCACAGCACACGATGAAATTGTTAAAACTAGCAGTAGGTAAAACGCGTGTTTCATGTATTTGGATTTGATGTTAATGTATCTTTAAAAGACTAATGTACACCAAAAAATGAATTTTACTCGATAATCGAGAGTTAAATGCTCCGACGCTTGCGTCAACAAGTTTTAATTGTTTCGGCTGAATGCTTCGCGGGCTAACACCGAAGTAGTTTACTGTGTTACAATCAACTTTTGTCCAATTCGTAATGTAGACGTTTTTCGAATGGCATTTGCCTTACATAATGAGGCTATAGATACATTGTATTTGTTTGAAATACGCGATAAAGTATCGCCACGACGCACTGTATAAATCTTAGTTTCATTGGCTTTGCTGGCAATTGCTTCGTCTTTTGTTGTACACAATTCAATTTTTGACTTTCGTTTCGAATTATGTCTGTATGCTGTTGTCCAGCGACGTGTCACCCAAATTTCAGAGTTTCGTATTTTGTTTTCTTCGTTTGATAAATCAAATACATATTCTGGATGAATCGGAATGCCTTGATACAATACTTCCAAGTGCAAATGACTTCCACGTGCGTTTCCAGTAGTGCCACCTTTGCCAATAACTTGTCCTTTTTGTACCGTATCATTCACTTTTACTAATTGTTTTGACAAATGTGCATATACCGTTTCCAGTCCATTATAATGACGAACTACCACCGTTTTTCCATGTCCGGAATGGTAGTTTACATAACGAACCACACCATCAAACATAGACATCACGCGGTCGCCTGTAATCAAATCAATATCAATTCCGTTATGCGGTCTGCGGTTTCGCCAACCATAACGCGACGTAATGACTTTTTTTCGTGGAATGGGAGACGCGTACGTACTATCTTCAAAACTAATTTGTAGCGGATATTCTTTAAGTATCTTTTTATATGGATTGAATACTTTGGTGTTCCAGTTTTCAGCAATCCAATCTTTTTTCGCTGTTTTTGTGTGATGCAAAATATATAGCGTAGCAGAAGCCATAGGAAACGAAGCGTGAATCTGAGGTTTTTTAACTTCAACTTCAGTTTTAACAGAAATACTGTCTATTGTTTGACTATACGTTGTGAAAGATGTGAGGCATGCAAACACAAACAAATAATATAATCTCATGAGTACTTTATTTTAGTTTTTAATGTAGATTTCTAGGGAACTGCCTTCATAACGCGTTCCTGGTAAAATAATTGTGAGTGAATGAATAGGATGTTATTCCGAAATATATTTCATAGGATTTAATCGCTTTCCATGCTGACGCACTTCGTAGTGTAAATGTGGCGCCGTAGACAATCCTGTGCTGCCCACATAGCCAATAATATCACCTTTTTGAACAGAAGCGCCCATTTTCGTGTTGAAACCTTGTAAATGTGCGTACCAAGTTTCAAATCCGTCGTCGTGCGAAATGATGATCAAATTTCCCCAATTGCCTTCTGCGGTTGCTTTCAACACAGTGCCGTCAGCAGTAGCGACAATTGGTGTGCCGCTTTTGGCTTTGATGTCAATTCCGCCATGTTTTGTCTTGTTTTTCAATTTTGGATGCTTTCGTACGACTCCAAATTCTGATGAAATATGTTTTACTGTTTTGTTTTGTACCGGAAATAGTGTCGGAATTCCACTTTCTTTCACCATTGCTGTTGGAAGCGTTTCTACAGGAATACTTGTCACTGTTGGAATTTTAAACGCCATACACGCAATTCCGATGACGGGAATTAACAATACATAGACAAACTTTAAGTTGTTTTTTGAAGGTGATTTTGTAATCATTTCTATTCGTTTTTTGAGTGTTGGATGTGAAAAGTAATTATATGCAGGATTGGTGTTTTTTGGTTCAAGACTTGCCAAAAGAAGCTCCAAATACAAAGATTTTTTAACTTTTTCTTGTTGTAACACCAACGCGTCTGCTTGAAATTCGTGAATGGATTTTAAGGATTTTCTATAGAAATAGGCGAGTGGATTGCACCAATGCATCGCAATGAAAATTTCAGTCAATACGACATCAACAGAATGTAATTTGGAACTATGTGCTTTTTCATGTGTGAGAATACACGCATCAATGGAAGCAGTTTTTGAAGTTGGAACGAAAATCCAATGAAAATACGAGAATACCTCAGAAATAGGTGCGCGATACACTTTTGTATTGTGTAAACGGACTTGCGTTGAATGCTGTTTGAGTTTGAATACCTTGAACGTTGTTGAGACGAATCGCCATAAAAAACAAGCAACACCAATTATATAGAGTGAAAAAATCCAGAAACCATAATCTACAGTTTGAAACTTCTCAGTTTCAGTTATTGCGTCAACATTTGTAAATGATTCTGAAAACGTTGCCAACTCCTCAAACAGCGGAATTTCTAAATGAAACTGCATTTCTGGAAATAGTGCATCACTCAGTGGAATGAGTAATGACAAGGGAATCAGCAATAAAAGATAAAATCTATTGAATGTATGAAACGTAAATCGGCTAAAAAACCATTTGTACAACAGGTAGAAGCTTCCAAATACCAAATTCACCTGAACAATATACAGCAACCAACTATTCATCTTTTGATTTTAAAGTGTTTATTTTTTCTTCTAAAATGGCTTTCATTTGTTCCATTTCGGTCAAATTTAGCGTATCACTCTCAGCAAAAAAAGAAGCAAACGAACTGGTAGAACCATTAAAAAAGTTTCCAATCACTTGTTTCATATGTTGTGAAAAATAGCGCTCTTTAGAAATGGTTGGCGAATATTGACGAATCTTTCCAAAGGTTTCAAAAGTTAAAAACTGTTTTCGTACCAACACACGCACTACCGTAGAAATTGTAGTGTACGCAGGTTTTGGTTCTGGAAACTGTTCTACAATATCTTTTAAAAACGCTTTGTCCAATTTCCAAACATAGCGCATGACTTGCTCTTCCGCTTTTGTTAACTCGTTCATGTGGCAAATATAAAAGAAAAATTAATATATGACTATAAAAATAGTCATAAAACTATGTTTGTAGTCATAAACAATTTTAGATATAGAAGCAGTAATTATTTTATCTATTTGTTTTTAAAGAATTTAACACTTGTGAGTTAAACAGAAAGTTTACTATTATTTTCCGCTATACATTCTTGAATATTTGGAATCTTGGGATCCATTTCAATAGCTTTTTGGTAGAAATCAGCTGCTTTTGCATATTCTTTATTATAAAAATGATACAAGCCAAAATTGCGATATGCGTACGCATCCGTAGGATCTAGATCTAATGCTATTTTGGTGTCTTTGAGTCCTTCTTCAAGTAAACCTAATTCCAGTTTTGAAAAACCGCGATTGCAATAACAAAAGGCTTTTACATTGTCGGTATCTAATGAAGGATCTACGTCAAACTTCGGAATTGCTTTATTGAAGTGAACGATCGCTTCTTCATGTTTTTCTAAAATACTCAACACGAATCCATAATTGTTTAAGACAATAACATCATTTGAATCAAGTTTATATGCTTTTTGAAGTGCTTCCAATGCTTCAGGAAAGTTTTTGGCATCAATTGCAAGGTTTCCAAGATTAATAAAATCATGTTCATCAAAAGAATCACCAAACTTTTCAGTATATATTTTTTGAATTTTAGCGGCTTTCTCCATTTCCTTTTCAAATATAAATGAAGTAATAGCTAGTCGGTATACATCTTTTGCTTCAGGATACACGGTGAGATATAATGCACTCAACTCTGCAGCTATTATATATTCTCCTTCTTGATAATACGAAAACGCTTTTTTTGGAATCTTATTCACTCTATATACTGTCCATAATTGTTTTAAATGTCTGCCATCATTGTTGACGAGCTTTCCGTCATGCAAGGTGACCGCTTCACTTTTAGGAACGATATTGTTCAAAAAATCTACAATACAAGAAAAAACAAGCGCAAAAATGACCAACTTCGGTACATCGTCAAATTCGTAATTGATAAGAATTAGGGAGCCAATTCCTGCAACCAATAAAGAGAGTAGTGGACCGCAAATGGTGACAATAAAACTGGTTCGGATAGAAATATTTTTAGCATGCATCACACATAAACCGCCTTTCCAGTAAAACAAATTGAACTTAAAAAAGCATTCCAATCGTCCTAATTGAAACTGCAACGATTTTTCCGGATTTCCTAACGATCCCATATACACTGTGACTTTCTCCTTGGTCAACAACAATGCAGGAATTGCATGGCCCAACTCATGAATTACAGTAGTGAGTAAGCGAAACGTAAGTAGAGACAACATAAAAATGAACGCAACGTCTAAAGGCATGTCGTGGGTTTAGTTTTGTAAAGATATTCGATTTTTTTAAATGTAGTATTGAAAAAAAGATTTCAAAATATCCTTCCTATATTTACGTTTTTAAAATCTATGGATTTACGACAACAAGCAATATTTTTAATCAGCGCACTCGGCGGACTCAATGGTTTATTTTTGAGTTTCTACTTTTTGTTTGTTTCTAAGAAAACGATGAAAGCCAATTATTTTTTAGCTGCTTTACTATTTGTGTTAAGTGTGCGAATTATTAAATCGGTATTCTTTTATTTCAACCCGAATTTATCGCAAGTATTTATACAAATAGGTTTGTCGGCTTGTGTGTTAATTGGTCCTTTTTTATATCTGTACATCAAAACGATTCGCAGTAAAAATATACATATTTCGTGGGTACTACATGTGCTGCCGGCTGTCTTACTCATTATTGTGTTAGGAATTTTATATCCGTACTGGGTTCATAAAAAACTGTGGTCTGGCTTTATTATAAAAGGTATTTATGCGCAATGGTTTGTGTATATTTTCCTTTCGGGAATGTTGTTAGTGCCAGTATTTAAAAAAATAGGAGCTAAAAAACATAAAGTAACACAACTTGAAGTTTGGGTTTTAAGCATTTTTGTGGGTGTTACGCTCATTTGGATAGGATATATGATAGGACCGTTTACGTCTTACATTGTAGGTTCTATTTCTTTTTCTTTTGTTTTTTATTTGATGGGACTCTTCTGGATTTTCAAGCGAAAGAAGAACGGACTCTTTTTTGAAGATACGATCAAGTATGGAAATAAGAAGATTGATGCTACAGAAGCAACTACGATTCAAACACAATTAAAAGTAATTTTTGAAGAAGAAAAGCAATTTAAAAACGCTGATTTAAAACTAAAAGATGTTGCCAAACAGTTGCAAATTTCTACACACAACTTATCACAATATTTAAACGATAATTTAGACAAAAGCTTCACACTTTTTGTCAATGAATACCGAATTGAAGAAGCAAAACAATTACTCATCACTAAAAAAGAGTTTACTATTGAAGCAATTGGGTATGAATGTGGGTTTAATTCAAAATCGACCTTCTTCACAGCGTTCAAAAACATAACCAATACAACACCAGCAACTTACAAGAATAACTTTTCGTAGCAGTTTGTAAAATCTAGTTCAATTCTATAAATCCGAACTACTATAGTATCAATTTATACGCTAATGTAGCTGAAGATGTTTTTATTTGGGTAAAACAAAATTTAGCCATGCGAATTACATTTTTACTAGTAGTATCATTTTTAGGATTAGTACAGCTTCAAACGGTACAGAAAACGACAAACGGAAGCATTTTATTTGTCACATCAAACCAAGAAACGTACGGAACTACCGCAAAGAAAACAGCCAATCATTTTGCTGAAATTGTGTATGCGTATGAAGAGTTTGTCAATGCTGGATATTCCGTTGATTTTGTAAGTCCAAATGGTGGAGAAATTCCTGTTGGATATATAAAACAATCTGATAGTTTACAGCAAAAATATGTAAAGAATGCTGCGTTTATGAAATTGCTTCAAAACACCTTCAAACCATCACAAATTAACGCTTCCAACTACAAAGCCGTCTATTACAGTGGCGGTGGTGCAGCAATGTTTGGTGTTCCTGAAAATATTTCGATTCAAACCATATCAAGAAAAATTTACCAAAATAAAGGTGTCATTTCTGCGGTGTGTCATGGAACGGCAGGTTTGGCAAATTTAAAAACTTCCAAAGGCGATTATATTTACGCCAACAAAAAAATTAGTGGTTTCCCTGATAAATTTGAAAATAAAAAAGCACCGTATTTTAAAACATTTCCGTTTTCCATTCAAGAAGAAATTACCAAAAATGGTGGAAATTTTCAATATTCCGAACAAGGTTGGGACAATTTTGTAGTTGTTGACGGACGTTTAATTACAGGACAAGATCCTAGTGCTTCGGCTACTGTTGCCAAAAAAGTAATTGCACAACTTAATAATTCATCAAAATAAAAATCAAAAAACAACTCACATGAAAACAACAATCTTAACACTCGCCGTATTTTTAAGTACATTTACAATCAGTTTTGCACAAAATGACGATTACACAGGCATTGCTACAACCGTTTCATACTATTTGGATGGCGGAACAAATAATGATTTTGAAACTGTGAAAAAGGCATTTCATGAAAATGCGATGATGAAATTCGTTTCAAAAGACGGTTATAAAGAAGTCAACGCAATCGAATTTTTCAAAAGAGTCATTAAACCAGGTCCAAAACAAAACCGAAAAACACGCATACAAAACATTACTATTGACGGAAATACAGCTGTTGCTACCTTGGAAATAGAATATGCCACATTTTTCTTCATTGATCACATGAGTTTGTTGAAAATTGATGGAACTTGGAAAGTAGTGAACAAAATTTATTACAGAAAAAATAAAACAAAGTAACCAATGAAAACATTCATCACGACACTCACATTAGCACTTTTTGTACAATTTGGCATCAGTCAAACCTACACGGGAAATCAAAAAGATATTGATCAAATTCTAGAAAACATCAACAACTTTTCTAGTTATGTAAATTCGTCCAACTATAAAATGATTGGCGCTTGTTACACGAAAGATGCTAAGATATTTCCGCAACGCGGTGATGTCATTGTTGGCGTAGACGCCATTAGTAAATATTGGATTCTACCTGAAGGTGTCAAAACTAGTAATCACAAAATTACACCAAGTGAAATTACGGTGATAGGCGACACAGCCTACGATTACGGCTATTATGAAGGCACGACAACGCGCGCTAATGGTGAACAAAATAGTTGGAAAGGAAAGTATGTAATTGTTTGGAAACGCATAGAAAAGGAGTGGAAAATATACTTAGATATTTGGAATTCTATTTGAAAAATAAACTTAGCTCTTAAACACTTTATATTCACTAATACATGAAAGGTAACATTAGAAGTCGCATGAAAATATACCTAAAAGTAATGGTAATTATTACTTTTACAGTGTCCTTCTACGGATGTAGTACTACGAAGTTTACTTCAAACTATATAAAAACAGAACTTTATTTTGGACTTTCCAAGAAAAATGGAGTCGTTACAGCACAAGAGTGGAATACATTCAAAGTAGATTATATTAGCAAACGATTTTCTGGGTATACAGAAATACAATCCAAAGGTTTTTGGACAAATCCGGAAGGAGAAACGGTTTCAGAAAACTCCCGATTGATCATTTATCTCAACAAAGGCAGCAAACAAGACAGCTTGGATATTGTATATGTAATCAACAACTACAAACAATTATTTGATCAAGAATCTGTATTAAAAATTGACACGCCTGTGAACGCTGTTTTTAAGTAAACACTTGAAAATTGTAGTACAAAGCGTATTTTTACAAAAAAATGCTTCATGAATCAAAAACCACTGCTACAACCGTATCTTTCTAAAAATTTACAACTCAAAAATCGTGTGATTATGGCACCGATGACGCGAAGTCGTGCTAACAATCCCGGAAATGTACCAACAGACGAATTGCACGGAATCTACTATGAACAAAGAGCTTCCGCAGGATTGATTATTACCGAAGGCGCACAAGTTTCGAAAGAAGCCGTTGGCTACATTCATACACCAGGAATTTACTCAAAAGCACAAGTAGAAGCTTGGAAAAAAGTAACGAAACGCGTGCATGACAAAGGCGGTAAGATCTTTATTCAATTGTGGCATGTGGGACGAATTTCACATCCAGATTTTCACGACGGACAATTACCTGTAGCGCCATCTGCCATCAATCCGAATCGAAAATCATACACGCCAAGTGGTTTTAAGGACACCGTAACGCCTCGTGAAATGACACAACAAAATATTGACAACACCATTCAAGATTTTGTCAATGCTGGAAAAAACGCCATGGAAGCTGGATTTGATGGCGTAGAAGTGCATTCTTCTAACGGATATTTATTTCATCAGTTTTTTACAAAATGTTCCAATACGCGGACAGACAAGTATGGAGGAAATATTGAAAATAATGCACGTTTTTTCTTTGAAACGCTTGACGCGATGAAACAAGCAATGCCCGAACAAAAAATTGGCGTACGATTCAATCCGTCATTACATTCTGCAATGGCTGGCATTACGATTGATGCGGAAACCATTCCTACATTTGAATATATTGTAAAGAAACTTAATGACTACGATTTGGCGTATGTACACTTATCCGAACCTTTCTCGGATGTTTCTGACGTTCCATTTGCGGTTACGGAAATTGCTAAGCATTTTAGACCTTTATACAACGGAACTTTAATGATTAATACGGATTTTACATTCAACACAGGAAACGCCGTTTTAGAAGCCAACGAAGCCGATTTAGTTGCGTTTGGAAAGCCCTACATTTCCAATCCGGATTTGGTAGCGCGTTTTGAACATGGAATTCCTTTGGCTGCTTGGGATACGGAGACTTTTTATACTACTGGAGAAAAAGGCTATACGGATTATCCGAAGGCGGAGATTAAATGATATGTTTTAAAACGCAAAAAACTCTTTTACATCTTTAATGCATGTCAAAAATTAATATATTATTGCTGCTGATTGTACTGTTAACCAGTTGCGAAAAACCATCAATCAACTTAAAAGCGTATCAAAATGAAGGAAAAGATTTTGAAATTTCAATTCCTGAAGAATGGGATGTAAACGTTTCTGAGGCAGAAATCAATGCAAAACAAGGTGGTTTTGAAGATTTCTTTACTAAGTTAAAATTTTCTGCAAGCTATAAACGCGATTGGGGAACTTTTGAGCCGATAACTGAAGAAGTGCTATCTGCCGTAAATAAGTTAGGTTCTTTAAAATATCAAAACAATCTGCAAAAAATTACAACTGATACATATACGATGTATACCTACGATTTAAAAGGACCTACACCAAATGAAGGAACGGTTACTTTTAGAAAATATGAAATTAATATTCATGACAAACCGGAAGACAGTTTTATCATTGTAATAGATAGTTTTAATGAATTTAATAGTGAAGAAGAACGGTTTGTGAACGCAATAATGGCTTCTTTAAAATTCTTGTAAAAAACAATCAGCTTCAACAACATTTATGAAAACTAAAAAGTAGCATTTTATGAATGATTTGTATTAAAATTATATATTTGAAGTACATCAATTATAAAACCACATGAACAATCCGTTGCTATTCTTTGTATGCTCCATTGGCGTATTTAATGGATTTCTAGCAAGTATTTACTTTCTATGTTTTAGCAAACAAAAACGAGTGCAAAACTTTCTTTTTGGGTTACTTTTACTGTTTTTGTGTATTCGTATAGGAAAATCTGTCTACACAATTTTTACACCTCGCGAAGAACGCAACTTATGGATTCTACAAATAGGCTTATCCGCTTGTTTTCTGATTGGAGCTGCAGTTTTTTTCTATGTAAAAGCATCCATCGAGAATAAAAAAGTTATTCCAACATCTTGGAAAATTCATGGCGGCTTACTGTTGTTGACCATTTTAGCAATTGGAATCCTAAAACCGTATGCATATCACAAAGCACTTTGGACACATTATGTTGTGCAATTCATCTATAGCATTTGGGGAGTTTATTTAGTACTTTCTATATACCTTCTCAAAGACATCATACAAAAGCTTTTCCAAAAAAATGTACGCTGTACAACATCTGAAGTTTGGTTGTTGATTCTAGTGTTGGCAAATGTGCTCATTTTTGCAGCATATATGATTGGATATTTTTATCTCTACTTTGTCGGCACGATTACATTTTCAGTAGTTTTTTATGCATTGCTGATTTTTCTCATATCAAAAAAGAATCGCGATATCGTTTTTCAAGACATTCCTGAAAAGTATCAAGCTAAAAAGATTGAAAAAACGGAAGAACAACAATTGATTTCCGCTTTAAAAGAAGCGATGGAAACGCATCAATTTCACAAAAATACCAATGTAAAATTAAACGATATTGCCAAGGTTTTACATATTTCTTCACACAAATTATCACAATTATTAAATGATAATCTAGGAAAAAACTTTGCCTTATTCATCAACGAATACAGAGTTGAAGATGCAAAGAAATTATTACAAAAAAATAATCAATTCACCTTAGAATCAATTGGTTTTGAAGCGGGTTTTAGTTCAAAATCAACCTTTTACGCAACGTTTAAGAAACTCATAGGCAAAACACCTGCAGAGTTTAAAAAGCAAAATTCATAACAATTCGATTCTTGACAACGCGCAACTGCAAGACATGACAGTCTGTTTATTGTAAAAATTCCTTTGTCATTCCGACTTGATGCGGAATCTATGCTGCATACTCCAAACGTCAGGTCGAGTGCCAAATCTTTAATTTGGTGTATCGAGAACAGCTATGATTTCAGCACTTTTTACATTTAAGGTTTAGCATCTCGACTGCGCCCGATGTGACACCTTTTATATTTTAAGTTTTGAAGCACTTCTCGATACAAAATTTTATTCTAATAGCTTCGCTTGGTATTTTCAATCAAAATATATTTTGATTTTAATAATACGCGAAGTGACGTTTAAAGTTTCAAAGCAAAGTAATTCATGTATTCGTGACAAAAAATATAGTATGCATTTTAAAAATTGTTTGTATTAATCATAGTAATCAAAGTGACGACTTTTTTCATTAAACTGAGTCTAAAATTGTCCAAATTTATAATTTCGGACAGCTACATTATAATCAATCACCACATTTAAAAGCTGTTTGTTGAAGTTTGATCAAATCAAAAAATCAAACAACAATGCGACAGTATTTAATTATCTTTTTTTCGCTTTGCGCGACACAACTCACTACAGCACAATCGGAGCATGCTTCGGTTGAAAAAACATTGCAACATTACATTCATGGAAGTTCGTATAATGAATTAGAAGAACTTGAAAATGCGTTCACAAAAAACGCCACTTTATTCCTTACGGGAAGAGAAGGCGATTTTAAACGCTATACGCCAAAAGAATATACAGCATTCTTCAAGAATAAAGAAAAAGGCACATTTAACGGTCGTGATGGAAAGGTAATAGCTATTGAAATTATAAAGGATATTGCAACGGCAAAAGTGGAAATTGCAGGACCAAATCGCGCTTGGGTGTATGTTGATTTGTTTCTCCTAAAAAAGATAGACAATGTATGGAAAATCATTAGTAAAACCGCAACTCGCGTAGACATTCCTAAGTAATAATTTCCGAAATAAGCCACAATAATGAAGTTGAAACGCAACAAAATGATTCTTGGCGAATTCCATCAGACACATTTAAAAACAATCAAAACTAATAGATGAAATACATTTTTACAGTTATCTGTGTGTGCAGTTTCTTAAAAAGCACTGCGCAAAACACCACGATTCCTTTTGTAGATACTACAATTACCATTGACGGACAGTTTGAAGAATCCGTGTGGCAACAATTGCCAACCTATACTAACTTTTATAATTACTTGCCAAATGATGTGGGTTTGGCCGAGAATCAAACGGAAGTACAGCTTTTTCATAATGGTGAATTTTTATATGTACGGGCTGTATATCACGACACGACTATAGAAACGCGTGTAAACACCTTAAAAAGAGATGTTTCGATAGCATTTAGTGATGCTTTTATCATGGTGCTAGACACGCAAAATCAACAGCAAAACGGTTATTTATTCGCAATTAATTCCTTGGGAAACCAAACAGATGGCTTGATCGGACGTGTAAATGATGGATATAATCTCAATTTTAGCTGGAATGCGATTTGGAAATCACAAGCAGTATTGAATGGACAGGACAAACACTACGAATTGGCAATTCCGCTCAAAGCGGTAAACTTTAACAAAGAAAATCCAGTATTTGGCATTCAGTTTTATGTACGAGATATTAAAAATAACTCTTGGACAATCTTTAAAAATGTAAAACGAAACTTTGCAAATCTCGATTTACGTTTTACGGAAAAATTCACGGTAGCTCAACTTCCTGACACTGCAACATCGCGATTTATGGTCACGCCTTCTATCACCACAAATTATCAAGAAGATCTTGCGAATGCTACAGATGAAACAGCTTTTGTGCCAAGCGTAGATGTACAATACAATCTCACGTCTTCGTTAAAACTAGATGCGACTATAAATCCAGATTTTTCACAGATTGATGTTGATCAACAAGTAACAAATTTGACACGTTTTGCGATCTTTTTTCCAGAACAACGTAACTTTTTCTTAGAGAATGCTGATTTGTTTTCCAATTTAGGCGTGGATGATGTAAATCCTTTTTATTCGAGACGAATAGGAGCGGAGAGCGATCTTCAATTTGGGCTGAAACTTTCTGGAAATATTGCACCTAAAACCCGAATTGGACTCTTGAACGTACAAACCAATCGTGAAAATGACATTGCTTCACAGAATTTTACCACACTCGTGGGAGAGCAGCAATTAAATGAGAATTTTACAGCGACTGCATACTTGATCAATCGGCAAGAAACAAACAATTTTGAATTTATAGATGACTACAATCGTGTTACGGGCATCAATGTCAATTACAAATCGGACAATAATAAATGGGTTGGAATTGCCAATGTTGCCAAAAGTTTCAATGATGGTATTGACGATAAAAACAATTTCTATAATTTGGGAATTTGGTTCAATCAGCGTGGATTAGAATGGAATGCAGGTATTCGTAAAGTAGAAAGAAACTACATAACCGATGTGGGTTTTACACCACGATTATTCAACTATGACGCTATCAATGATGTTACGGTTCGAGAAGGATATACGCAAGCCAATGCTGGTGTAGAATACCAGAAATTTTATTCAAATTCAAACAAACTAAACTCCGTTCGCTATCTTAATTATAACAATACGACGTATTTTGATGAAACGGGGAATTTCAATCAATCTTCACATTTTTTAAACTCGGCTGTGTTTTTTAAAGACTTATCCGCCATTTACTATGTGTTCAATTTTGACGATGTGGAATTGAAATATGGCTTTGATCCGTTAGGTAATGGAAATTCGTTACAACCCGATCGCTATCGTTTTGGCATTTTAAAAGTAGGGTATAATTCTGCCAACAATCAAAAGTTTCGATATCGGGTCAACGCGCAACGCGGAACCTATTACAACGGAAAACGCACTCGTGCGGGTGCTTATTTGAATTATCAACTATTACCTTTTGCCAATTTAGAATTTACCTATGATATGAACCACATTAATTTGAATGAATTAGGAAAAGAAACCTTTCATTTGGCACGTTTTACCAGTGAAATCTTCTTTTCAAATCGTTTAAACTGGACAACATATATTCAGTACAATACACAAATAAATAATATAAATATCAATAGTCGCTTGCAATGGGAATACAAACCGTTATCCTATATTTATGTAGTTGTTACAGATAATTTCACTCAAAATCTCACTCGAAAAAATTGGGGAATTGCTTTTAAAATGAACAAACGGTTTGATTTTTAACAACAATAACTATTCACTACAATCACCATCAATAATATTTTGTAAAGTTGGATTGAATTGATTCTCCGACACATTGTAGATTGAGATCTCAGCGTTGTTCTGTAAAGGTGTTTGCAAAATGCAGTAATCAGTCAAAATAGCATTCCCAAAAATAAACACCGTAGTATCAATTCCTGACAAACCTTGCAGCGCTGCTAACGACGTTAAATTGTCATTATTAATGATTTGCAACGTGGCAACATTGGTAATATTTTCCAACCCTGTCAGCGAAGTAAGTCCTGTATTGTTGATAGAAACACGACTCAATACTTGCGGATTGATGCTACTTAATCCTTCTACAGAAGTTAAAGATGGATTGTCTAACAAAGATATCACGCCGCCAGTAAAAACCGCTTGTCCAGTAAGTATGGAGTTTCCTTCTATAATGCTCAAATTGGTCAATCCGTCCAAAGAAGTAAGGTTTTCATTCGCATTCACAACCAACCCAGAAACAACTGTAATATTTGATAAACCTTGTAGTGAAGTCAACAACGGATTGCTTTGTATTTCCAACTGTCGCACTACACTTGTAATGGTGTGTAACGGCGACAAATCGGTAATATCTGAAGGCACTGGCGTGTTGGCTTCCGTAGAAGGATCGCCAATATACAACGCGCCATCAATTACATTGTAACCTTGCGCGCCAAATGCATTGACGTCAGCTTGTGTTTTTAGGATAAGATTTCCTTGATACACAATAACAGGAAGCGTCCGAATCGTATCATCCGTATCACAACTCATTAAAAAAGAAGTTAGTATGGAAAGTAGCACTATTTTTTTCATAAAGCATTTTTTTTAATAGATGTAAACAATTGCAAATGGTTGCGTGTTGTGTTTAGTGTTCTCAATTTATAAAAACTTACATTTATATCAAAAATCAACAAATTTGTGATCTCCTAAAAATAATACTAATGTGTGCAAAATAATGTGCAAGATGTGAAAACAAGATTGTATTTTTGCGGTTTATAAACTAACATGAAACCAATCTCATCCAAAGCCCTTATTATTCTTGCATTTATTGCGATTTACATTATTTGGGGAAGCACGTATTTGATGAATAAAATTGCGGTCACAGCGTTGCCTGCGTTTTTTATTGCTACCGTTCGGTTTTCATGTGCAAGTCTCTTAGTCTTTGCAATTGCGGCCCTTTCGGGGAAAAAACTCTCGATTACCAAACGCCAGTTTTTAAATTCAGTATTCGTAGCATTCCTATTCATGGTTTCCGGAAACGGATTGTTTGTATGGGCTTTAAAATTTCTCGACAGCGGTTTTGCGGCTTTGTTAGCCTCAACACAACCTTTATTTGTATTGCTTTTGATGCGATTGATTGATAAAAAACGCATGCGATTACAATCAATTTTTGGTGTGGTTTTAGGAATTGTCGGCATGTATTTATTGGTCAGTCAGCGCGAATTGATCACGGATGAAGATACCATACAAGGAATTTTGATGATTTTCGTATGTGTGATCGGTTGGAGTTACGCGAGTGTATTTGTCTCAAAAGCGGATTTACCCAAAAATCATTTGGTCAGTACAGGCTATCAAATGGGCATTGCGTGTGTCATGTTAGCAGGAATCAGTTATGGAATAGGCGAGGAGTGGACTTCTCCGCTAGACTGGAGTTCCGATGTACAATGGTCTATGCTACTACTTATCATTTTGGGAAGTTTGGTCGCGTTTACGGCGTTTAATTACTTACTCAAACAAGTATCTACCGAAAAAGTAGCGACAGCTTCTTATGTAAATCCTGTCGTAGCTTTATTTCTAGGTTGGTGGGTTTTGGATGAACAACTCACTATACAATCGTTGATTGCCGCAGGAATTCTGTTAGTTGGCGTGTATTTTATTACTTCGAGGAAGAAATAGAACTTACTTATATTCAACTGCTTGGTGGCTTATTGTAAAATTCCATCTATTAAAAATATGTACGATCATTAAAAAAATTTCTGTATTTTGTGTGTGAATTCACACCTAACTGTACCATGCAACACCAAGATTTATACGAAGTCTTAGACTTAATTTACAATCGTTTTGACTCTTTTCAAGTATTGTGGAGTATTTATGCAACTGTAGTTATCGGACTCGTAGCGGCAATGATTTCCTTTCCGCAACACATTTCATCAACTTTAGCGCGAGTAATTATTATTATTGGATTTTCTGTTTTTGCCTATGCGAATTGGGGAACTTTGAGTCAAGTAAATGAAGAACGTAGAGCGCTGTATTTGGAAGCGAATAACATTGTAACCGAATTACAACAAGATGCTGGAACTGGTAGAAGCTTGTATGCACTTGTGGTTGGAAAAGAAGTCGTGCATAAAAAAATATTGACCATATTTCATGGTATTTTAGACGGTTTAATGATTCTACTGATTTGGTTTGTACCAAAAACTCTAGTAGCATTACGTCCTTTTAAATCCATTTCAGAAACGGTGGTTCATATCAAAGGTTCCAAACTGCCTGATCCTAAAATTAGCTGGAATCAACTTAGTAAAATCTGGATTTTAGAAGAAGAAGTCAACGTTGATATCAACTCACAGCAAGCTTCTGGAGCAGTTGGAGTCAAAATACCTAAAGGTTTCAAATTTGATTTATCCACCATTCCAAGATTTCTTTGGGGATTTGTCGCGCCGTTTGAACTCTCTATCATCGCGCCTTTAGTGCATGACTTTTTATACGTAAATAAAGGCAAACTCACAGTCGATGCACAAAAAATGTTGCGACTTTCCACAGAAACAACAGAAACCGAAGGAACAACTGTCTACATAAGTCGTCACGAAGCCGATTCTATCTTCCTAGAACACATGAAAATGGAAGGTGTAGGTTTCTTTAAGCGTTGGGTTGCGTATTTTGGAGTTCGCTTGATTGGCGGAATCTTTTGGAAGGAAAACTAAATCCAATCGTATAAAAGACACAACTAATTTCCAATCAACAACATTTTATATTTTCCCTACACATAGGTATTTCACTAACTGAAAATGTATGCTAATTTAACCATATAATTAAAAACGAAATTTATGGAAACGCTCAAGAACGCTTTATTATTAGGAGTCATCTTTGCGGTTGTTGTCGCTGTTGCAATTTACACTGTCATCGCAGGAATGTACGCATGGGATTGGGCAATTGAAATCTCTAGTTGGTTTGTATTGGCAATCATTCGCGCCATTGTAGTGATCTTTTTAACCATTCCAAGTTTGTTTATGATTCCGTTTGATAGCGATGTTGAAATCCTTTCTGTACTAAAGATTCCTGTACTAATTGCCTTTGGAGTTGGATTTATTTGGGGATTATTAACGCCGCAGAAATCTTAAGAATTTTTTATACGTATGTCTTGAAATTAGAAAGAATTCAGTTTCATATTCTGTGGAGTAATCAAAACTGATTTTTATAAAAATATTAATCAATATGAGCTTGAAATAAGAAAACACAATACTATTTGTAATTCGTTAAAAAAATAAGCGCTTGTCAGTTCGAGCTCAGTCGAGAACAACAAAAAAAATCCACCATTCAAATGAATCTCGACTGCGCTCGATTTGACATTAAGTGTAATATAACTATATGTAAAAATTATTACATCGAACTTTTTTAATCAGTAGCTTTACGATGCTTTTCTAAAAAAGCTGTGATTATAGTTTGACAGTCAGCATACTTTTTCTCTTTTTTGGTCAACAAATAGCGATATTCTCCCAAAATATTACTGAATTTTTGTGTCTCAAAAACGTCTCGTTTAGGAGTCACAAAGCTATATACTTGAATATTCGATTTCAGATAATTAAAATATGTGTGAAAACCTTCCAAGGTTTCTTTTTGAGTGATATCTGTTGATTCATAACTTCCATAAAGCGATACAATATCTTTGCGTTCTTCGAAGTCTAGCACACTAATATCAGAATCTGCCAGTGTTTTGTATGCGATGGTTTGAAAATTGAAAAATCCAGAATCATCTAACAATTTTAACGTAAGATGATAAATTACATTAATATCGTCTTGACGTCGAATCTTACTCTTAAGAGAATCTAGCGTTTGTAAACTTTCCACCACAGCATATTGCGCCTTTTGTAAATTATCTTGATTTAGTAAAGTTTCCTCAATAACGTATTCTCTATGATTATTAAGTTTTTTACGTTGTTTATTCGCTTCGGAACAGGTATTTAATTGAAAACCTAAAAATACGCTGAATCCAACGGTTAAAAAATTAATTATGTAAGAGTACCAGTGTGTATTTTTCTTCATCAAGGGAAAATTAAGTATTGAAGTTGCATAGTTACGAAAGTCTCTAAAATTATAATATTAAGAAGTTTAAATACAGTCATTTAAAACGCTTAAAGATGTCAAAAACACTGTGTTTTTCTTGAATAATAAATCTCTAAAAAGTAACCTCCGAAAAAATCATTTTTTTATAAAACGTTTTGTGACACTGCCTAAATTAGATGTTATATTCATCAAGTAAACTCCTGTTTTTAAAGAACTAACATCGATAGTTGTTTTATCTGATGTAATAACTTTTTCTCCTAAAATATTATAAATGGAGATATTTTGCAAGTTCTTAACACCTTCTATTGTAATTGCAGATGTTGCTGGATTAGGACTCAAGATTAAATTTTCTAATTCAAAAACCTCATTACTTAAGGTGCTAGTAGAAAAATTGAAAAGCTTCCAACTTGAAGAAATATTACCATTTCCCAAACAATCATCATTAGCCCTAACATAAAAATCATAGGAAGTACTAGCTGTTAATCCTGTAACAGAAGCCGAGGTAGTTAACACATTACCAAAGGCTATAGGTGTATTTGTAGGCATATCTCCATCATTGACGACTACCCAATCAAAAGAATCTATACCGCCTCTTATATCAAATACATCCCAACTAAAGCTAGCAGTACTTTCTGTAACATCAGTATTCATAATATCTGTAGGATGCACTGTGTACTCCATTCTCACTAAACAGGCTACATCTCTAGTTAAATCGTTACCAGTACCCGTGTAAAATGCATTACCACTCTGTACTACGTCAGGAAAAGCTTTTAAAAATAGATTTGCAAAAGTAGTATTTGTAGGATCGTTATAAGATAGACCAATTGTATAGGTTTGATTAGGCACTAACAAAATATTAAAATTTCGCAAATCTGTTATGAATTGTAATCCGTTCACTACTCCATTATTAACAACTGATGATGTTGTATTAGTAGGATCAATAAGTAAAGACAAAAGTTCTGTACCTGTATCTCCTTCTCCTTGATACAATTTTAAATAATAATCAAGTCCGCCTGTTAATTGTGATACTTGATAAGCAAAAGAATCTAATATTAGTGGACTATCTGTATAATCTAAATTAAAAGTTTGTCCAGCAAAAACACTAAATCCAACATTACCTACACCATCATTTGCATCTTGAAGTCTATAAGATTGCCAACCGTAATTCAATAAGCATGGATCATCACCAAATACAAGAAATTCGTTTTGAGCGTTAAACTTTAAAAAGGTGAATAGAAAAACTAAAAGGATTATTTTTTTCATAGTCTACTAGGTTTTAATGTGTGTCACTTCAAATATAAAAAATAACTAATCCGCATAAAAATAAATCGTCAGAAACTACTGATGATTAATTATCAATATCTATTTAAAGAAGAAATCGGTTGTTTTACTATTGAATCGTCCACGGGATCATCCAATAGTAAAAATGTACCATAATTTTTTCGTGTTATGTTGCTTTGCTTAGGTGAAAAGCAAAGTTTACACTTCACATTTTTAAAAAGTTATTACTAGAAAGTTTCTTCAAGAAAGGTAATGGAACAATTTTTTTGCGACGACGTAGGAGGGAAGCGGAATAGTTGTGAAGTGATAATAGAGATATTAGTTTTTTTTGATTGTTATAGTAATATGAAAGCTAGTTTTAAACAAAACATCCTCAGTTCTGATGATTTTTGAGGTATTAGTTTTTTTTTGATTGTTACAGTAATGTGAAAACTAGTTTTAAATAAAACCTCCTCATTTCTAGGGATATTTTGAGATATTAGTTTTTTTTGATTGTTATAGTAATATGAAAGCTAGTTTTAAACAAA
>CAZHSA010000024.1:0-21202 GCA_964535135.1 uncultured Kordia sp. | reverse complement strand
AGCCCACAGCGAGTGTGCGAGCGCGGACTTGTAACGAATAGCGCGACCTGAAGCGATAGTGAAAGGAAACTCTCAAAACTAATTATGAAATATTTGTGTATTCGTGACAAAAAAAGTTTTTGCCTAAATTATTTATATACTTCATAAAGATTGAACTAATGTGTTGAGATTTCTAATTTAGAATGCGTAAATAAATACTAATTTTTACGACCAAAGTCTCGGCAAGTAATTAAATACATACACATGGCAGTTCAGGATATTACGAATTATACCTATCAAGATACGTTTTCATTGAGCGTGGTTCAGTTTGAGAAAGCCTGTGTCGTAAATCAGCCAGCACAAGTAGATGTGTACACAATTTACTGGATTAAAGAAGGAAAAGGAACCTATTATATTGACTTTGAAGAATATATTTTTGAAGGGAATATTATTTTCTTTTTGTCGCCAGGACAAGTGTTTTCGGTAAGTTCTGAAAAAATTAAAGAAGCGTACAAATTGTCCTTTAAGCGTGATTTTTATTGTATTCAAACACATGACAAGGAAATTTCGTGTAATGGTGTTTTGTTTAATAATGTATATGACATGCCTTACGTAATTCCGAAACAAAAAGATGTACAGCGCTTGAGTTTATTGTTAGAAGATTTGATTGACGAATTTAATACTGAAAACTCAGGTCAGTACGATATGTTGCAAAGCTATTTGAAGCAATTTATCATTCATTCGGTGCGTGTGAAGAAAGACAATTTTGTGGTGAAAGAAGCAACGGAAACCAAATTGTATAAAGATTTTAGTGTGTTGGTAGAGCAGAACTTTAAAAAAATGCATGCTGTTTCAGCGTATGCAGCACGTTTGGGCATGTCTCCAAAATCTATTACCAAACATTTTCAAAAACTTGGAACAACGACGCCGAGCGATTTTATCAAAAACAGAATCATCTTAGAAGCCAAACGTCAATTATTATATACCGAACATACGGTGAAAGAAATTGCCTTTGATTTAGGGTTTAACGATCCCGCATATTTTTCACGTTTCTTCACGAAAGCCAGTCAAAAATCTCCTTTGAATTTTAAGGCAGAATATAAGAAGTAATTAGACGCGCTTTGCTTTTAGACTCGTTCCCGCGTAGACGGGAATCTCTTAGACCGTGCTGACGCACTTTTAGAACGCTTTGCTGTTAGACTTTTTTCTGCATAGAAAGAAATTCCTTTGAAATGCTTTGCATTAGTTTTTTTAATAGAATTTCAAATGACTCTTAGAACTTGACTAATACCCAATACCTAATACCAAATACCTTCCACAATTCCCTTTTGTCCAAACCTTAGGAACTTTTGTCCATTTTTTGATAGGTGTTTGCGCCGCATCTTTGTACTGTTCAAATGATGCATCGACTAGCTCAGCAACATTTATCAAATAGAAAGTAATATTTCAAAAGAAATCGAAAACAAAACTAAAACTGAATAGTATGAAAAATTTACAAAACACCGTTTGCCCAAACTGCTGGGGATATCAAGAATATGATGAACTAGTAACCGAGCGTCAAATCTGCGGAAGCGAACAATAAAAATTAACACAAAGAATTAAACTAAAAACGGATTCCTGCCTTCGCAGGAATGAAAAATTAAAACAAATTACATTATGAGTACACGAATTGAAACTTTAAACCCAGAAACAACTACAGGCGAAGCAAAAGAATTATTTAACGCCGTACAAAAGAAATTAGGATTTATTCCAAACCTGATTAAAGTATTTGGAAATTCTCCGGCAACCCTAAAATCATATTTGAGCTTAGGCGAATTGACGGCAAGCGGAAATTTTAACAACAAATTCAGAGAGCAGTTGGCATTAGCCATCGCAGAAGAAAATTCATGTGATTACTGTTTATCAGCACACACGGCTATTGGAAAAATGAACGGTTTGTCGGAAGAACAAACGGAAGCAAGCAGACAAGGATTGGCAAACGATGCAAAAACACAAGCAGGATTGCAATTTGCGCAAAGCGTCACTAAAAATAGAGGAAACGTAACAGGAGAAGAAATTGCTGCCGCAAAAGCAGCAGGTTACAATGATGGAGATATTTTAGAAATCGTGTTGAATGTGGTGTCAAACACTTTAACCAATTACGTAAATCATATTGCAGCAACGGAAATTGATTTTCCAAAAGTAGAAACAGGAAAATTTGCAGTTGCGCAATAAGTATGAATCATATTCTGAACTTGATTTAGAATCTAAAAAACACAATGAATTTCCTGAGTTTTAGGAATGAAATTCAGGAAATCACACTTATATAATTACATAAAAACAAACATTTTAAAATAGAAAATAATGAAAAAAATAATCACAATTTTAGTACTGTTCGTAGGTTTTTCAATGACAGCACAAGCACAGAATAGCATGATGAAGAAAGAAACGATGATGAAAACAGCCATCAAAACAGTTTCTTTAGAACAAACAAAAGGCGAGTTCACACAAAAATCAATTACCCTTTCTGCGGGAACGTATGTTTTTGAAATTGCCAATACCAATGTTGGTCACGACGTAGGATTTGTGTTAGCACCAAAAGGAAAAGCGGATGCGGCAAATCATATTAAAAACGCATATGTAACCGAAGTTGTAAAAAATAATAAGACAGGACATTCAAAAGAAGTAACACTTGCAAAAGGTGAATACGTATACTTTTGTCCTCTAAATCCAACGCCCCAATATACCTTGATAGTAGAGTGATTACTATTGTTTTTTCATGATTGATGGTTGGAATGCGAACTCGAAAGGGTTCGCATTTTTTTACATCTTAATCAATTTCTTAATCGTAGTTTTGCCCGTGTTGGATTGAATGTTTACAAAGTAAATTCCGCTTGAAACGTCATTGATATCAATACGATTTTCGAGTTGATTTTTGAGCGTTACACTTTTTACTACTTTTCCGTTGATGTCAATAATGGTAGCGTTTTCAAGCATAATTCCATTTTGAGTCGCAATGGTAATTTCGTTTTGCGCAGGATTTGGATACATGCTGATTGCTGCTTCCAATTCAGGAAATTCTATCGTAGACAAAACGGTATTTTCATAAATTTTCACATTTCTGTAAAATGAAGTTGCATCGTTGTAACTTCCACCACCAGGATAATTATTGTTGGTAAATGTATTTGAGAATGAATCATTATCCGCCGCAAAGAACAAATACGGCGCATTTCCTGTAAATAATTGCCCGATAGGAATATTGTAATGTTTGAATGTATATTTATCAGCGTCTGTATAGGTGTTAAAATCCAAATTGAAAATGGCGGAACCTGTCACATTTTGAAAACCATACAGTTTATAAGCAAGTAATGGATCGAGTGTTAAATCATCGTCAATTCCGATATAATGAATTTCTCCATCAATCGTACTCATAAAGTCAAATTCAATCACAGTATTTGGTGTAATGTTGTAATTGAGCGCAATGGCTTTCCAACCATTGATAGCTACATATAAAGTAGAACCATTGTCATACACATCTGAAACACCATTGTCTTGTATAACATCATAAGTAAGAATGGTTTCTGTGCTAAAATCTATAATCGGCAATGTCGTGTCACAGGCATCAAATGCTGCAGGATTGGCATCTAAGTTGACATCAGGATAGCCATTGCAAGCATCTAAACTATCGCAAATACCATCGCCATCACTATCATTATTAATATCATTAGGACAAGGGTCGCACGCATCAGGAATATTGTCCAAATCACTATCCAGTCCGGAAGTACAACCGTACAATGTGGTTAAAACATTGTCAATGCTCCACAAGTTATTCCTATCAGCAACAGGAGAATTTAACGCGGCTTCCATCCGTGTTTTTTGTCCTTGTGTAAACATCGCATACGTTGCTGCTGTATAATCCATCATATTGGTGAGATTGTCTACGCTTCCACAATTCACTACAGCGCCAGGACCGGGATAATTGTCTATGTCGCTAATGGCATTTCCTTTGGTATTTGGTGTGTCTGTTACTGAATCATCAAAACTACAATAGATATCATCTCCATTTCCACCAGCATTTGCCCAAATATGATACACATTTAGCCAATGTCCAACTTCATGTGCCAAATTGTGAAACCAGTTTTGAACCATTTCTCCATGTTCTCCAAAAGCCCAGGCAGACATTACATGTCCGTCTAAGTATGCGTTTGCAGGATCGGCTACATTTGGAGGAAACGTAGCAAAACCAGAGGTTCCGCTTCCGTCAACAGCTTGTCGTACTACATAAATATTAAAGTACTTTTCACGTGGCCAATGGTAAAAAAACCGCATATTCGGATTGTCGCCACGTAACGTGTAAAAAGCATCTACCTGTCTGTCAATTCCGTTGGTGGGATTTCCTTGCGGATCAAACTTTGCTAAGACAAAGCGTAATTTTGGCGTGTCAAATCCGGCACGAACTGGAAGAAAGCTAGGATCAATATTGGGATCAAAAGCCGTAGTTCCTGCAAAGAAAATATTTAGTGATTCTATGGCTCTTTCCACAGCAGCATCCGAAATATTTTCAACGCCATTGTTGTGAATAATATGAACCACAACAGGAATAATATAATCTGTTCCGATGGTCAATTCTTCTACATCAATCAGATTTTCCAAAGTGGGCGCTGGCTCAAATGTATTGGTAAATTGTTCTAATTGTTGATGTGCAGGATTATTTTCAGGTCGCAATTCAGGATGTGCAGTGAACAATCGTTCTTGTACAATATCTTGTCCGCACGGTTGTTGTGCATACGAAGATAAAAATATACAGAAAAGGGAAACACAGAGTAGTGATTTTTTCATAATAATGTGGTCAGTTGAACACAAAAATATGCTTTTTCCAGATGAATTTGATAGGAACTTGTATAAAACCTGCGAGTTAGTTTTTTTTTGGTTTATTTGAATGTATAGTTGAACATGAAACTATTTAATTTTCTTTTTTATTGGGTTTGAATCTGTAATTGAATGTAAATTTAGGTGCGTGTTATTTATTTTTATAAAATACTACAACCAATTGTGCTTTTTCAAAATAGCATCGTCAAAGACAACCATGGTCCACACAGGATCAAAATCGATACTAGTAATTTCAGGTAACGCATCTGGTTCAGGTTCATCCATGGCAATGATGCGAATCGTTTTATGATTGAAACTTAAAATTAGGTCTGACAGAAAAGGAATTCCATCAATTTTCTTTGTTAAAAACTCAATATCCGTAATTTTTTCCCCGATGAATTCTTTCCATGCAGCTGTTGCGGAAACATCAATTCCTTTTGAATGACTATCAGGTGAGTAAAGTCCGGATCGTCTTAAAAAATCAATACCTTCTTGTTCTCTTGAATTAATAGCATCTCTGGCATCTTCATAATACAAATGATAGCAATATTCCGCTGTGGGATCATCTTCTAGCCAAACCCAATTAATCCATTGTTCATTAGAAAGTCGAATGCATACAGCTGTATCAACTAAATGAAATCCGTTGTATTCATGCGGACGATCTTGGTAGTCGCCAATAACATATTGGACTTGTTCAATGGTTTGCCCAACAATCGCTTTCTTTTTTCGCTCCACGGATACAGCAGTTTCTTGGTGAATTGAAATTGCGTTTTCAAAATTTACTATTGCCATATATTTATTTGCTTAGTGCTGCTTCAACTTTTGCCAATAGTTTTTTATTACTATCAATGCATTTTTGATTTCCGCCTAATATCATATAATATGAACCTTCCATACTCTGAATAATATTGCCAAGCAACGGTTTATCGAGAAATTCATATTGTCCGTTTCGCATACTCTTATAATCAATGTCATGTATAAAAAAAGGACCTAAATAATTTTCATGAATTTTTTCGATGCGTGTATAGTTTTGCTGTACAATTTTATGAAGAGAATAATGTTCTTCCAAACTTCTACGTAGCTGAAAGTTATCAATCAATTTCATGTCTCCAGAATTAACCAATGTTTTGTAGGTGGTACTTTCTGGGTGAAAATTAACAGGCATCGCTAAACTAAAAATATGTCGTACAATGCTATCTCTATTTCCTTGTTTTATACCTAAAAAGGGTTTGACAATTTTTATTCTCTGAAGTTTATCTTGAATACTTTTTTGATTTTTTTCAAGTTGATTGATTTCTTCATTGATGTCCAGTCCTAAATTTTCTAAATATTGCTTTTTTTGCTGTTTATTTGAGCTGCTTTCTTTCCAGTTATTCAAAGCAAAGGCAATCGAAATGCCAATAATGACAATTAGAATTTCACCTAAAGCATACTTCCATTTTAACTTCATACCAAAATGATTTGTTGATGAAAACTAAAGATAGGTAAAAAGTAGTAATTAGTATTGAGTTATGAGAATTGAGTATTGAGATGTTTCAAAAGAACAAATCAATACTTTGACAAGGTCAGTGTAAAACAAATTCACAAATAAACGAATCAACAAAAACAGCTGTCACATCGAGCGCAGTCGAGATGAATTAGCGATTCATCAAATCTTCAATTTCATCTGCTTCAATAGGAATATTTCGCATTAAGTTAAATGGTTCCCCAGTTTCTTGAATAACAACATCGTCTTCCAATCGAATTCCAAAACCTTCGTCTGGCAAGTAAATTCCTGGTTCTACCGTAAATACCATATTTGCTGTCATCGGTTCAGTTAAAATTCCGTAATCGTGTGTGTCCAATCCAATATGGTGTGAAGTTCCATGCATGAAGTATTTTTTATACGCTGGCCAATCTGGATCTTCATTTTGTATATCCGCTTTGTCAAGCAATCCTAAACCTAGCAATTCCGACGTCATAATTTTTCCAACTTCTACATGATATTGTGTCCAATCAGTTCCTGGAACCAACATTTTAGTGGCTTCATTCTTTACACGGTTTACAGCATTGTATACTGCTTTTTGACGCTCGGTAAAACGACCAGAAACAGGAACGGCACGCGTCATGTCACTTGCATAATTGGCATATTCGGCTCCGACATCCATTAAAATAACATCACCAGCTTTGCATTGCTGATTGTTCTCAATATAATGTAAAACATTTGCGTTATTTCCAGAAGCTACAATTGGTGTGTACGCGAACTTTTTAGAGCGATTTCGCAAAAACTCATGAATAAACTCTGCTTCAATTTCGTATTCCCAAACGCCTGGTTTTACAAAACCTAAAATTCTACGAAATCCTTTCTCTGTAATGTCGCATGCTTTTTGTATAAGATCTAATTCAATAGGATCTTTCACTGAGCGCAAACGCTGTAAAATCGGATTGCTTTTCGCAACACTGTGCGCAGGATATTTGTCTTTTAACCATTTTGTAAAACGGTCTTCGCGTGTTTCGGTTTCTACATTGGCGCGGTAATGTTCGTTCGTGTTGATATACACAGTATCACATTGCGTCATAATTTCAAACATCACTTTTTCCAAATCTTGCAACCAATACACAGTTTTGATACCCGAAGTTGCCAACGCAGCTTCTTTGGTCAATTTTTCACCTTCCCAAATAGCAATATGTTCGTTGGTTTCTTTTAAGAATAAAATCTCACGGTGCTTCTCCTTTGGACAATCGGGAAACAATACCAAAATACTTTCCTCCTGATCGACGCCGCTGAGGTAAAAAATGTCTCTGTGTTGCTCAAAAGGCATCGTGCTATCTGCACTAATTGGGTAAATATCATTCGAATTGAACACAGCCAAACTACTCGGTTTCATCTGTGCCATGAAGTTTTTACGATTCTTGATAAATAAGTTGCGATCTATTGGATGGTATTTCATGTTGATACTTTTAATGGATTTCCCTCAAAAATAATCAAACAAAAAAGGAAAATCGTAGCCAAATGGCGGTTTTTTTAATTCTGAATTCATAATTCTAAATTCAGAATTAGCATTTATCCATCAATAACAACACCAACTTGCTTGTTGTTTTCAAACTGAACGTTAAAAAAGTAATTCGGCGTTGCTTTTTCCTGAAAAGCGAGCTCAAAACCTTCATCACGAACCGACATTCCTCTGAGGTGAAAGTGTTTTTCTATAGAAATAAATTCCATGTCAGCATTGTCAAACAGTTCTTTAAGTGCGTTTTCTGCTTCCGTTTTTATGGTTGTTTCTTGCTGTAAAGCATCAAGCAGCATTTGTTTTTGGTGTGAAGCGATTCCGTTGGCATCACCCGCAATTAAAATTTCAATCGGGAAACCTAAAAACGTCTGATTGATTTGCCAACCAACATCAGTTCCTCGTGTGCTGAAACTTTCAATTTCTCCAAAATCAGCATCTGTAGTTTTTAATTTTTTACTTCCGAATAATTTCTCAAAAAATCCCATGTGTTTATGAATTAATATACAATCAGTTTCCCTTTTTTAATTTTATCATTTGCGCGAATGTTGTATAAATACACGCCGGCAGATAAATACCATTGTTGTGTTGGAATAGGCTTGTTGGTTTGTGTAAAAATAGTGCCAATCAATTTTCCTTGAATGTTATATAATGAAAATTTGATGTCTTCATTTTTAGTGCTTTTTACAAAAACGGATGCATTGCTCTTTACAGGATTTGGGAAAAACGAAATGGCATCTGTCGCAACTTCAGAAACACTTAATACACTACCCAAGTTAATGTTATCTATGTATAATGCTTGTCCGTAAGCATTCACATTTCTAAACTTTACTTGTACATTTTCATTGCCAATATAACTTGTTAAATTTACAGATTCTTGTCGCCACTGACTTGCTGTAGGCACAAATTGTGCAGTTGTATTCGGCGCAGTTGCTAAGACGCTTCCATATTTACTATATACATTTGTCCACGTCGTGCCACAGTCTGTTGAAATTTCAATTTCCAATCCGTCAGCATACGCCGCCGAATACAAAGCATACGCAACATCAAATGTCAACGTTGCATCACTCATATCTGTATTTGCCATATTTAACGGCGCAATGATATCGCAATTGGTTCCTTGTTGTGCTATTACATAATTATTGACAACCATCGAATTTGTACTTTGGCCAAAACCTCCCACGGTATTTTCATACGACCATGCATAATTTCCTGTAGCTTCTTGTCGCCAACCATCAGGAACAAACGCTACTTCAAAATCTTCTTCTAAGTTTGTGTTTGATAATCCTTCTACACGTATTGTAATGGAATCACTTGATGAAACACCAGCATCATTTGTTACGGTCAACGTTACTAAATGATTTCCAGTGGAATTAAACGTTACTTGCGGATTTCGCAAAGAGGAAGTTGCCATATTTGCATTTTGAAAAGTCCATGACCACGTTGCATTTGTATGATTTAACATAGAATAATCATCAAAATAAAAAACATCTCCGGCACAATTCGCGCTAAGCTTATCTACCATAATTTTTGCCACAGGACGCGAAGGCGCTTCAAATAAAGGGCTTTCCCAAACACCTTTTCCATAACTCGCCAAACGTATTTTTCCATCTCTGTAAAATGGACGTAAGTCGTTTGCGCCAATGGTTGTTGGTAAATTGGCATTGTCCAACGTCCATGAAGTCATTGCGTTATTTTTATAATACACAGACATGCCTGTAGCGACATACACACCGCCATTTGTGCCTCCGATGGTTGTGAGCACTTGAATATTTTGTCCGTTCAATTCGCTTGAAGTTTCATTGGTCCATGTGGCGCCACTATTGATACTTTTATATACTTTGTTACCGTTAGAGCCACGTGGATACGCCAACCAAATGGTTTGATCGTTTTCAGGATCTAAGCTAATTAATGCCAATGTTCCATTGCCACTTGGCAACGAAATAGTGCTTGTTGTTGCCCAATCGTCAGTGGTTTTTACAAGATATGCATTCCCAGAATTTGGACGTACTACAACGTACATTGTGTCGGTATTACTTCGCGAAATTTCAATACCTAAAACTTCACTATTGCTTGGAGCCGAATAGATTGCTTCAAAATTTTCGCCTGCATCTTTACTTTTAAATAATTGGTTGGCATTTCCTGTGTACACATAATTGTAACAACTTGGATGAAACTCCATTTCTGACGATTGTGCGTACCAAGGCGATTCGTTTGGAGCTAATCCTAACGAAGCATTGACAACAGCACCACTGATGGTAGTTGGAATAAAACGACTTCCAATATTGGTAGAATAAATTTGTTCGGTTCCAGGGTTTACATAACCTGAAGCTGGTTCGCCACCACCTAAATCTAAGAACATTCCCGCAGGAAATCCTTCAGAATACACATCTACACCATTGTGAAACGTTCCGCCAACTAACAAATCGCGATTCCAACCAGAGCCAAATCCCCAAAAATCAGTTCCGTGAACGCCGTTCATTTTAAATGCTGGTTGCGAAGCAAATAAATCATTCGATTTGAAAATTCCACCGTCCGTTGTTGCCCAATATTCGTTTCCAAAAGCTTTAAATTCTTGCATGTCTACGTGCATCGGATTGTAGGTTCCGCAGCCATAATTATAAATACACGTAAACGTTTGTCCGCCGTCGTTAGATCGCCACATACCAATTCCGCCTACCAATACTTGGTCTGCATTTGAATTGGAAGCCATCGCTGCACAGTTGTAAAATCCTTGATTGAATCCTGTTGCCGAAGTATCTGAGTTTAGTAAATTAGGATTGGCAGCAGTGTAAGGCGCGCCATTAAATCCTCTCGGGTTTGTCCATGAAAAACCAGCATTGTCACTTCGGTATACACTGATAAAACCATTATCGCCTGCTTTCGAATTCCCAATAAGAAACGCATATACGCGATTTGGATCTGCATCACTTACTGCAAGTTTAGCACCAACTACACTTCTGTTAGCATCTGTAGACGTATACCAACCTGTTGTTTGAGGTGTCCAATTGATGCCTCCGTTGGTAGATTTTAAAAATTGATGAGTATTTGTCGAGTAATCACGTCTTACGGCATATAATGTGTTTGGATTTCCAGGTTGTGCTTTTAAATCATAAGTTTCACTAACTACTACTTGCGACCAAGACGTTCCGCCATCGGCAGACCTGTGAACTCCAGCTTTTCCTGCAACGAGGACAATATTTGGATTGTTTGGATTGATAAATATTTCTGCCGGATTTTCAATATAGCCAAACAAAGGAATATTGCTGTCAAAAACTACCGACCAAGACGTTCCGCCATTGGTAGTTTTAAACAATTCACTTCCAGAACCTGCGTAAGCAATATCTGGATTTGTTGGATGCACAGAAATTGCGCGTACACCCGCATTGGCAATCACCGCTTGAGGCGCCAATCGTGTGATTAGGGTTTTGGAAGCATTTGTCCAATTGTCGCCACCATTGATCGTTTTGTAAATTTCTCCTGATTCTGTTCCGCAATACAAAACTGCAGGAACGGTTAAGCATTGCCCAATACTATACACATTCGTTTGTGCGCCACTCAGCACGGTTCCGCCTTGGCGATAACTTTCAAAAGGACCTATAACTGACCAGTTGCCAGCTTGTGAAGCGGCATTTTGGGCGTTTTGCAATCCGCGAGCAGCTTCAATAGCTTCTAGCTTTTTAGAGTGATCGTAAAAACCTTTATTGTCTAAAAACGGATTAATCGCACGACGCCATCTTTTGTAATATTGTGTATGATATGATTTTACGTACGCATGCGTTTCATAATATTTTCTGTATTGTTCATCAACGTTGTTGACATTTGGGTTGTTACTGTACATCAATTTTGCCCATGAAGGCGCATCTTTGTACAATTGATTTGAAATATTTGGGTTTGGAGATTGTTGTGAATATCCAACGATTGCAGTAAGCAATACGAAAAAGAGTAGTAATTTTTTCATAGCGCACATAATTGTGTAAATAATTAATAAAATCGAGGCAAAAGTTGAGATTCTTTAGTGTGTAAAGAATGAATCGGTTGTAAATGTATGAAATTCAGTGTTTTTTAACATAAGAATTATCAGTTTATTATTTTGGATAAGAAATAATTTAAAAAAAAGACCTTTTTAAAGCCATGCGAATCGTATCATTTTTACGTAAAATAAAATATGGGACTCACTATAATGAATAGCGAATCCCATATGGTTTTTAAGAATTATCTATACTACTGATAGCAGCAAGAAGTTCAAAAAAAGGTGTTATTTATTCTATTAAAACTCTCTTTGTGATCGTCTTATTATTCGTGATGAAATTAAATAAATACAATCCTTTTGGTAAGTTGAGAGAGAGATCAAAATCTAACACTTTTGTACTTTCTTTCTCTTTTTTGATTGTTTTGACTAACATTCCATCTATTCTATAAATGTTTAATTCAACGGTTGAACCAGTATCTGTGTCTACTTTAATGTTCATTTCTCCTTTGCTCGGATTTGGACTGATCGTTACGTTGTCCCTTTTAGGATCTCTTTCCGAACATTTAGGCGCAAAGACAGTAGTTTCATATCTTTTACAACTCGAATCAACTAAACCAGTTGGCGTAACATACAATACCCAAGATGGATCGCTAGCACTGATAGGTCCTAGTTGTATATTTGTTACATTTCCGGTTCCAGAGTATGCTATTTGTTGATAGTTAGGATATCCAACCAAATCCCAAGAGATTCCATTAGTTCCTAAAACATCAACCGTAATATAATAATAATCGTCGCTTGGATCGTTCGGAGTTCCATTATCGTTACAATCGGACGTAGTGATGTTCGTGGTAATATTACATGAGAAATTACACGATTCTGGCGCAAGCACAGTTACATCTACAAAACAATCAGGATCGTTATTTAATTTTACCCAGAACCATTCTAACTGATTAGACACTAAGAAATTATTGCCAAGATTTATGTTGTTTTCATCTCCGTTTCCAAAGTAAATAACCATCATATTACTGTTTAAAACCATCCAAGGTTCTCCGTTTGTATTAAATACATCGAGTGTAATATTATAATAATCGTCACTTGGATCGTTCGGAGTTCCATTATCATTACATGAACCTACAGAAGTTACCGCTTCAAGTTCACAAGCTTTATCTGTTGAGCAAGCTTCAGGAACATCCACTGTAATTGTCGTGGTGCAATTGCTATCTTCTTTATCGTTAATAATAATGTCTACTGTAGTAGTATAATTTGAAATATTGCCCATTTGCACCGTTACAGTACTTCCATAAGAAACAGACTGCGTAAGCACACTATTAGCTACCCAAAAACCTGTATTTGTCGGATTTGTTACGGTAAGGTCAAAAGACCATGTGTCATCACTTGGATCGCTTGGTGTGCCATTATCGTCGCACAAAATGTTGGTAGCATTTGCTTCAATCTTACAACATTCAGGATTGTCAAAAATAAAATCATTGTCTGTACCAGCAGTTGTATGCGTATCACTAATTTGTTGTACACCATTTGCAATGCTAAACGATGCATTTGCTCTAAAATCATATCCGCCGCTTTGCGAAGGGAAATCGGTATCATTTACAGTAAAACAAAAAGTAGTTCCCGTAATTGTCGGATTTGTCAATGTATTTACTACGGAACCATTTTGAAGAATATCTAACGTAATCGCATTGAGTGTTCCTGTTTGTCCGTTTAATTGTGGTATTGAGAAAGTACCGCACACATCAAAAGGCAATTCTTGGCAAGGATCCAATTCGTTTAAATTAATGTTTCCTTCTGTTCCTGGATCACAGCTTTCAATACAAATATCGTCTACATACGCGTATCCGTAATGTCCGCCAAATCCACAATCTGCCATAATAAACTCTAGTGTAATCACATCGCCAACATTCCCAGATACTTCTAGTTTATCACAAGTCCAATCTTTCCATAACACAGGTGTGTTGTTTGGGCATGAAGAATTTCTAGGTGTAAACTGATTGAAAAAAGGATTATTGTTAGGATTTGATACAATACAAATTCGATCAAACTCTGTTTGGTTTTGGTCTAAAGCACGTGCAATAAAAACTGGATTTCTATTAGGATGCATTGGAAATTCAGAAACGAGTGCGTATGTAAATAAAATTTCCTGTTCTCCGTCTTCTTGGAGTGTAATAGTTTTAATGAGTTTGTTAATTCCGAAATTTGGAAAACAAGCATTTGTTCCACTAGTTGGAACGGCTAGTGGACTTGGACTGTTGATTCGTGCGGCAAAATTTCCTGAATTCACTCTACTCAATTGTCCGCCACCTGCAGCAACGATTGGATCTAATCCCTGAGTTACTATTGTAAAATTATCCACTCCAGGATTGTTCATGTTTTCAGGCATCCATCCATAATTTCCAGGACCAACTACGGGAATTGCATCGCATTCGCCAAATGTATACCCTCCTGAGCTTGAAGAACTGCTAAATGCAAAATCACCACTATATAAATTAAAATTTCCATACTCAAAATCGCCGTTTTCACACATAGGTGCAGGTCTGGCTTTATAAAGGAATGCAGCCTCAGGATGCTCTTTAAAATATTGATATCTTAATTGTCCTTTTTTATAAGCTTTCAAATGATTTTCTTGTTCCTCTGTTGAGAGTTCTTCAAAAATTTCCCCATGTTCTTCATGGTTAAATCCGTTTACAAACGCTGCAAAATCTTTTTTCGACAGAGGTTTGTTGAGGTTCTCTTTAATGTAGACCTCGATCTTTTCTTCTTGTAGTTGCAATGCTTTTTCATTTTCTTGCGAAAAAACATAAAAGTTTCCCATACAAAGCAGGAATACTGTAATGGTAATAATGTGTTTCATACTTTCTTGTTTTTAAGATTAATTTCTATTCGGTGTAGACAAGCACATGTCACAGTGCCTATTTTGAATGTTGAAACAAAACAAAAAGGAATACGTATATATGTCAATGAAAGCATATTGTAATTCAGCGAATTACACCTATAATTCAGTGAATTGTAGTAAATGTTTTGAGCGAAAATACAGAAGTACGTAGTTCAATTCGTTGTATGCGCTTTGGTAGGAAGGAGGAAAGTAAAAGAGTTTTACGTGATGTTCTTACGAATACGACTCATGTGTCGAGATGAAATTCCTAAAAAAGATGCTAAATAATGCAATGGAACTTCTTTTAGTAATTTGGGCTCATTGTTAAGTAATTTTTTATAACGCTCTTCGGGAGTTAAAGTCAATAAATCAATGCGATAGTCATCAATTCGGTAAATTTGATGCTCGATGAGGTTGTAGTAAAACTGATGAAATGCTTTATTAGTTTCTAATAGGTTTTTAAAGTCTTTCTGATCAATAACAAACAAATCGCACTCGCTAATGGCTTTTATATTTTTACGTGATGGAATTTGATGCATGAAGCTTTTTAATGCCGCTGTGGCGGAATTTTTCAATGCGAGATAGGTCGTTTTTTCTTCACCTTCAACCAAAATAGTATGTTGTAAAATGCCGCTGTCAATAAAACAGAAATACGGACAAATTTTACCTTCTTCTACAAACAGCTCATTCTTTTGTAAGTGTAGATAATTGAAACTTTCCAGAATCTCAGGAATAAAATCGTACAACGATACCTCTTTGATAAATCGCTGCAAGTAGCTTTCCAAATTTTTAGTAGAAACAGACATGCTTTAAAATAGTAGGCTAAAAATACTATTTTTTATTGTTGCACAATCAGTTCTTTTCTGATGAATTCAAAATGGAATGTTACAGACACTGAGAAAACGACAACTCTTGTTAAAAAAACCTTTAAAATTTTGCCGAGTTTGCAACATTGCGTAATTTCAAAGTCTAAACCAAACCCATCCATGAAACCTAAAATTTTACTCCTAGTTTGTTCTTTTTTTATTGCGCAATTTACGTTCGCGCAAAGCAATCCAACTTCAGCAGCAACAGTGCAAGACGCACTTAAAGAAAAAGAAAAACGCACACAAAACTCAACCGTAAAGAATATCGAATTTACCAATATTGGCCCAACAATTATGAGCGGTCGTGTGGTCGATTTGGACGTGAATCCAAACAATACTACCGAATTTTATGTTGCTTACGCTTCTGGCGGATTGTGGTATACCAATAACAACGGAACCACTTTTGAACCTGTATTAGATAATTCGCCAACACAAAACATTGGCGACATTGCGGTCGATTGGAAATCCAAAACGATTTGGGTAGGAACTGGAGAAAACAACTCTTCGCGTTCGTCGTATGCCGGAATCGGAATCCTAAAAAGCACGGATAACGGAAAGAACTGGCAAAACATGGGATTGTTAGATTCGCATCATATTAGTAGAATTTTGATCAATCCAAACAATGCTGATGAAGTAATTGTGGCAGTATTAGGTCATTTATATTCGCCAAATGCAGAACGCGGAATTTTCAAAACCACGGATGGCGGAAATACATGGAACAAAACATTGTTTGTAAATAACGATACAGGAATTGTAGATTTGGCAGTTTCGCCAACCAACTTCAACATACAATATGCGTCTTCATGGGAACGCGATCGAAAAGCGTGGAATTTTGTTGGGAATGGAAGCAATTCTGCAATTTATAAAAGTACCGATGCAGGAAATACGTGGAGTAAAATACGTGATAATTCAGGTTTTCCAACAGGCGATGGCGTTGGACGTATCGGATTGGCAGTGTACGATGATGAAACTGTATATGCGTTCCATGACAGTCAATTTAGACGAGAAAAGAAAGAGAAAAAGAGAAGTGATTCCAAAGCATTGACGAAAGACGATTTTAAAACGATGTCTTCTACAACCTTTCTAGCGCTATCGGATAAAGAATTAAATACCTATTTAAAAACAAACGGATTTCAAGAAAAATACAGAGCCGAAAATGTAAAACAACTCGTAAGAGCAGGAACCATCAAACCTGTAGATTTGGCGAAATATTTAGAAAATGCCAACTCTTTATTATTTGATACACCAGTGATTGGCGCACAAGTTTTCAAAACAACTGACGGAGGCACATCGTGGAAAAAAACACACGAAGATTACTTAGACGATGTGGTATATTCGTATGGTTATTACTTCGGAATGATTCGCGTAAGCCCAAAAAATTCAAATCAAATATACATTGCAGGTGTGCCAATTTTACGCTCACAAGATGGTGGAAAAACATTCAAGTCGATCAACGGGCAAAATGTACACGTAGATCATCATGCACTTTGGGTAAATCCGAACAATCCTGATCATTTAATTAATGGAAATGATGGTGGCGTCAATATTTCATACAATAATGGCGACAACTGGATTAAGTGCAATACGCCAGCAGTTGGACAGTTTTATGCAATTTATGCTGACGAACAAACGCCTTACAAAGTGTATGGAGGTTTGCAAGATAATGGCGTTTGGGTAGGTCCAAACAACTACAAAGCTTCGGTAAAATGGCATGAAGAAGGACAATATCCTTACGAAAGAATTATGGGAGGCGACGGAATGCAAGTGCAAGTAGACAAACGCAATCCAAATATTGTGTATACAGGATATCAGTTTGGAAACTACTTCAGAATCAATCGTGAAACAGGTCAAAGACAATACATTCAGCCAAAACATGAATTGGGCGAATCGACCTACAGATTCAACTGGCAAACACCAATTCATTTATCGGTTCACAATCAAGATATTTTATATTTAGGTGGAAACAAGTTACACAGATCGCTCAACAAAGGTGACGAATGGGAAGCGATTTCGAACGATTTAACGCAAGGTGGCAAAAAAGGAAATGTAGCTTACGGAACTTTAACGAGTATTTCCGAATCGCCTTTTCAATTCGGTTTGATATATACAGGAAGCGACGACGGATTGCTGCATGTAACCAAAAACGGCGGCGGCGATTGGCAAAAAATCTCCAACAGCTTTCCGCAAGATTTATGGGTTTCTCGCGTCATTGCTTCAGCACATAAAAAAGAACGTGCCTATGTTACGTTAAACGGCTATCGTTTTGACGATTTTACGAGTTACATCTACATGTCTGACGATTACGGACAAACGTGGAAAAGTATTGCCAACGGCATTCCAACTTCGCCAGTAAACGTGATCAAAGAAGATCCAATGAATGAAAATGTATTGTATGTTGGTACAGACAATGGCGCGTACGCTTCGTTGGACATGGGGAAAACATGGCAACCTTTTCATAACGGATTGCCAAATGTAGCAGTACACGATATTGTAGTGCAAAAACAAGCAAAAGATATATTGATAGGAACACACGGACGTTCTATTTACAAAGCAAACATTGCGGTGTTGCAACAAGTAAATGCAAGCATTGCGTCCAAAGAAATTCATGTGTTTGATGTAAAAAGTATCAAAGCGCGTTCGTCTTGGGGAACTACATGGAGCAAATGGTTGGATGCGCGAGTTCCTTCCTCAGAAATTTATTTTCACACTAAAAAAGCGGGTGAGGTTACTGTAAAAGTTATTGCCGAAAATGGTGTGGTGATGAGCGAAGCGAAGCTTACCGCCGATGCAGGATTCAACACCTGGAATTATGATATAAGTGTGACGGAAAAAGCACGCAAAAAATATTTGAAAAAGAAGGAAGATGCAGCTATTCCAAAAAAGAAAAATGGCGCGTATTATTTGCCAAAAGGAAGCTACAGCATTGAAGTTTCTGGAAATGGAGCAAGCGATTCTACAAAACTGCTCGTGGAGTAGTATAAAAGTTACGTCATCTTGAAGTTGATTCGAGATTTCAAAAAAAAGTACAAACATACACTAAGAGTAGTCGAAGTGTATGTTTTTTTACGTTTAAAACATGAAAAAACAAAAACTCTATTTCCTTTCTGGAACGATGTGTACGCCACTTTTGTGGGAATATATCTATGAAGATTTGTTATCGTTTGAATGTATCTTTATCGACATCACTTCGGCAACTTCTTTTGGAGAAATTGATGCAATATTAGAAGCTACTTTGGAAGAAAAAGCGCAAGTAGTAGCATTTTCGATGGGCGCGTATGCAGCAATGCATTTTGCAGTTTCACATCCGAAGCGAATTCAAAAAATGATGATCATTGCGGCTTCAGGAAAGGGTTTGAACGCACAAGAAATCCAATTGCGAAAAAACACAATTGATTTTTTAGAGAAACACAAATACAAAGGAATTTCAAACGCACGCACATTACAGTTTTTGCATCCAAAAAATCATCAAAATAACGCGTTGATTCACATCATCAAAAAGATGGATGCAGACTTAGGAAAAGAAGTTTTGTTGCGTCAACTCAAAGCGACTTCACAACGTGTTGATATAACCCAAAAACTACAACACATTCAAGCTAAAATTCATGTCATTGCCGCAAAAGAAGATGCATTAGTCAATAGTAACGACGTACAATATACACAACAGCAATTTGCCAAAGCAACCATCAGTATGTTAAAAAACTGCGGACACATGATTCCGCTAGAAATGCCTGATTTGGTGAAAGAGAGTATACTTCGATTTTTTTAAAAAAAGGATTCAAACTGTAACAATTATTCGTGATGTTAGTCTTTGTAGTATATCATTTTTTTACAATATTCTTATGAAATCAAAACTACTACTTTTATTAGCTTTCGGAATTTTTACCACTTCTTGTATTTCTGTACGAACCAAATCCAAACGAACTGTCGTTGCCAAATCAACATACATTCCTGTCGATCAAAAACTATACACTACGATTCTTGATTTAGACAAACGCTTCTTTGATGCTTACAATACCTGCGATTTAGAAACGCAAGCGGAGCTCATTTCAGAAGACATCGAATTCTTTCATGACAAAGGTGGATTGGCAACTTCGAAGTCGCAAATCATGGAATCCATGAAAAATAACATCTGCGGAAAAGTCACCCGTACGTTGATAAAAGGTAGTGTGGAAGTCTATCCAATTCAAGGATACGGTGCCGTTCAAATGGGCGAACACAAATTTTTCAACAACCAAGAACCGAATGCAAAATCCATCCCAAGTAAATTCATCACTATTTGGAAAAACGACAAGGGAACTTGGACCATGACGCGCATTATCAGTACGCATAAAAGTTAGTATACACATGTAAATTGGAGAAAAAAAGATATCTTTATATGTGTAAATTAGTATGAAATGAAAAAATATGTATTTGTAGTTTTTATGCTGATCTCTCTATGTGGATTTGCACAAAAAACGGACATCACATTTGAACGTAATGGAAGAAATGCTGAAGATACTTCACAAAATCCATTTGCTAAGTATATTGGTGAATGGACATTAAAAAATAACGATTGGATACATAATTGGGGAAGTGGAACAGAAACCATAAAAATTCCGAATCATCATACAATTTGTAGTGACATTAATACAAACAATAGTTTATTAGCTATTATAGACGGACCAGCACCAAACGGTCATATCTTTTGGACGTACAATCTGAATACTAAAAAAGTGGAACACTTATCTAGTTTTGGATCAATTCGAATAGGAACAGGAGCAGGAATTGTCAATAAAAATGGTGATGTACGTTTACAACTATCTTTTGAAGGAGAAGCCGAAGGAACGTATCGAATTTACAATTATACTTGGTTGAACAACGATGAATACCACATGAAATCTGTGCAATATGATGCCAATGATCATCCGACAGGTTTATTTTATGAAGGAACTTTTATTCGTGTAAAGTCAATTGAAAATCAAAAGATCAAAGCGGAAATTGAAGCTATTTTAAATGTCCTAGATAACAATACACTATCTGTAGAAGAACAACTCAAGGTCTATAGTGAAACCATCGTGCACATGGCACCAAAAACGGAAGCTATTACAGACAAGGAATCGCTAAAAAACTATTTAAAAACGCAGCGTAATTACGGAACTTCCAAGATGAAACATGCCATCATTGATTTTGAAGTATTAGGAGACAAAGTAGTTATGCATGGTGAAGTAAACGGAACTTTTTACCCGAGTAACGGTGATGCTTCCATTGTATTTAAAACAAAAAATATGTTCCTCTTTCAACGTGAAAAAGGAGAATTGAAAATTGCTAAAATCATATACAACATGTCGCCTGCGAAATAAAATGAACTGCTAAATCAGGAGCAACGTAAACATTCGTGACATAAGAAGATATTAGTATTGAGAAGTGAGTATTGAGATTTTTCAAAGCAAACACCAAGTAATGATTTAAACAGATTTCCACGTCGCTGCGCTCCTCGCAAAGACGTATCTAACAAATCAAAAAAAATTCGTGAATTCGTGGTGAGAAAAAGATGTTAGTACTGAGAAGTGAGTATTGAGAAGTTTCTCTAAAACCAAATAATAAACAATTTCAAGTTATCTTTTCAAGAAACAGATTTCCACGTCGCTGCGCTCCTCGCAAAGACGTATCTAACAAATCAAAA
>CAZHSA010000023.1:2763-21509 GCA_964535135.1 uncultured Kordia sp. | reverse complement strand
TGGCCGATTGACCTCGCGTGGAACTCAACAAGAATATGTAGAGTTTTTAAAAGGCGACTTTCCTCAAGATAAAAGCAATATTTTTTCAGGAATTGATACGTCTTGGAATCGTGTGAAAGGCGGAAAAGCTATTGGCGCTATTTTATATGCTGTTGAAAAAGACTTCGATTTTGTAAATCCTGCGTCACACTTAGCAGATTTGATGAAAGCGTACGGAATGATTCAGCAGTTAGAAGATGATCATTGGAAAGCAATTAAATTAACAGAAATTGAAACTATTATTCAGGCTTGCGCCGGATTGTACTTAGAAGCTTCTGCAGCAGCGTCAAGTACAACACCAAGAAGTACAATAAAAGTAAATATTGAAGCATTAAACAGAAGCAATGCCAACATTAAATTGGTGTCAACGACTGCTACAAGTGCTAACAAAACCACTCCACAAAACATATCTTTAGCAGCTAATAAGCGAGAAAACATTGCATTGGATATCAATCTTGCTACAGATGAATATTCTGCACCGTATTGGTTGTTTGAAAAAGGAACGTTAGGCATGTATAAAGTTGCCGATCAACACTTACGTGGATTGCCAGAAACACCGCGACCAGCAAACATACAATTCAATCTGGAAATTGATGGAAAACCAATCACCATTACTAAACCTGTCGTGTATCGTTATTCCAAACCTGACAAAGGTGAATTGTATCAACCATTTGAAATTTTACCAGAAGTAACCGCTGATTTTCAAAATAAAGTCATCATTTTTTCAGACGATACTACTAAAGAAATCCCAGTGACCGTAAAAGCGGGAGCGAACAATATAGAAGGCTATGTTTCTATAAAACATCCGTATAGCTGGAAAGTATATCCTAAAAAGCAAAAAGTAACTATTGAGCAAAAAGGTGACGAAGTAACGCTGATGTTTACAGTTGTTCCACCATCTACACAAAGTGAAGGTGTGCTTACGCCAGAAGTCGTAATTGGTGATCAAAAATATACACAAGCATTAAACGAAATTGAATACGATCACATTCCGAAGCAATCGGTATTATTACCTTCTGAAACGAAAGTAGTTCGTTTAAATATTCAGAAAGGCGGACAATATATTGGTTATATTCAAGGTGCTGGCGATGCTATTCCTGAGAGTTTACGTCAAATTGGGTATGATGTAGAAGTCATTGATCCAGCAACCATTAATGGCGAGTCGCTTCAAAAATACGATGCGGTTGTCGTGGGAATTCGCGCCTACAATACCGTTGATGAGTTAAAATTCAAACAAAAATACATTCTCGATTATGTAAAAAATGGTGGTAATGTTATTGTGCAATACAACACCAATCGCCGTATTAAAGTTGATCCGAGCGAATTAGCGCCGTACAGCTTACAACTTTCCAGAGATCGTGTTACGGATGAAAATGCCAAGGTTGATATCATCGCGAAAGATCATTCGTTGGTAAACTTTCCAAACAAGATAGAAGCCAATGATTTTGAAGGTTGGGTACAAGAACGTGGATTGTATTTCCCAAATAGTTGGGCAGATGAGTTTACGCCAATTTTGTCTATGAATGATAAAGGAGAAACGGCTAAAAAAGGAAGTTTACTCATCGCCAAATACGGAAAAGGAAACTACATCTACACAGGACTGAGTTTCTTCCGAGAATTGCCTGCGGGCGTTCCGGGCGCGTATAAATTGTTTACAAATATGATTTCCGTTGGAAAAGAACAAATCATTAAAAAATCGCAACTAAAAAACTAATCGTATGGACGCAAAAAAATTCGTTTGGAAAAAAATGTATACGATCATTTTGGTTGTCAATTTGGCGTACATTCTTTTCTTTTACCTCATCATGAACATTTTCTCTTAAGCCACAACACATGCAAGCATTAGACTGGACTGTATTAATAGGAACGTTGACCGCAATTGTGGGTTACGGAACTTGGAAAACACGCGGAAGTAAAAATTCTGAAGATTATATTCGTGGCGGAAGCACAACAAAATGGTGGACCATCGGACTGTCGGTTATGGCAACACAAGCCAGTGCCATTACCTTTTTATCCACCACAGGACAAGCCTTTAGTGACGGAATGGGATTTGTGCAATTTTACTTTGGACTTCCTATTGCGATGGTTATTATTTGTATGGTGTTTATTCCACTGTACCATAAACTTAAAGTATACACAGCTTACGAATTTTTAGAAAATCGTTTTGATTTAAAAACTAGAACCTTAACAGCAATTTTGTTCCTAATTCAACGTGGACTCGCAGCAGGAATTACCATCTTTGCGCCTGCTATAATTTTGTCGATTGTATTAGGATGGAATTTAATCACGCTGAATATCATTATTGGAATTTTGGTAATTATTTATACGGTTTCAGGCGGAACAAAAGCGGTAAGCGTGACACAAAAGCAGCAAATGTTTGTCATTTTTGCGGGAATGTTTGCGGCGTTTTTTATTACCTTAGATTTAATTCCAGATGAAATAAGCTTTACCGAAGCCTTAGACATTGCTGGCGCGAGCGGAAAAATGGAAGTCTTAGATTTTTCGTTCGATTTGGAGAATAGGTATACGATTTGGACAGGTATTTTAGGAGGAACTTTTTTAATGTTGTCCTATTTTGGAACCGATCAAAGTCAAGTACAACGCTATCTTTCGGGGAAATCTGTGAAAGAGATGCGTTGGGGAATGATGTTCAACGGTTTGTTGAAGGTGCCGATGCAATTTTTCATCCTATTAGTAGGTGTGATGGTTTTTGTATTTTATCAATTCAATCCTGCGCCATTGAATTTTATTGATGCTTCTACGGAAAAAGTGTTGGCTTCTGAATATAGTGATGATTATAAATTGCTTCAAGAAAAGCAAGCTGTATTATTCGAAAAGAAAAAAACAGTCAGTTTACAATTAGCTAAATCATTCAATGAGACAGACAAGAAAAGCTTACTACAATTAGACAGTATTGAAAAAGTATACAGAGCCAAATCAAAATACCTCATCAAGCGTACCATTGATCCTGAATACGGCGAAGAATATGATGAACTATCTAAAGAGATTGCTGCACTGAAGGAAAATCCAGAGAGTGACATCTACAAAGAAAAAACAGCCGAACTCAAAACATTATACAAACAAGCAGCTAAAGACAGCGAAACCAATGACCGCGATTACATGTTTATCTCGTTCATCTTAAAATATTTACCAAACGGTTTGATCGGATTGTTATTAGCGGTCATTTTATCGGCGGCAATGTCGTCTACAGCTTCTGAAATCAATGCTTTAGCTACGATCACGTCTATTGATTTATACAAAAGAAACAGAAAAAGCACACCGTCAGTTGATCCGAAAGAAGACGATGCACATTATGTAAAAGCAACCAAACTATTCACCTTAGGTTGGGGAATTTTAGCCATCATCATTGCGTGTTTTGCGAGCTTAGCGGAAAATTTAATTCAGCTGGTCAATATTATCGGTTCTATATTCTATGGAAATGTCCTCGGAATCTTCCTGCTAGCCTTTTTCTTTAAAAAAATACAAGGAAATGCAGTTTTTATAGGCGCATTGATCACACAGGCAATTATTGTGATCATTTGGTATTTAGATTTAATGCCGTTTTTATGGTTGAACTTAGTAGGCTGCGTGATTGTCATATTTATAGCAACACTTTTACAATCAATACTTAAAAAGGAAAATTCAGAAATTTCTTAAAAAATAATATATTTTCACACGCAACCTTTTTGGTTTCTAAACATCAAACATGTGTAAACCGAAACCAAAAATTATGAGAAAATTAATAAAACTGTTTATTGCATTAAGCTGTGTTTTCTTCCTGCAAAATTGTGAGAACGACGATTTTAACGGCGGAAATGCGATTGATCCAGAAACTGCAGCTGAAAATTTAAGAGATCAGCAATTTAAAGATGAAAACTTTGGAAATACCACCACAGGAAAATTCATCGGAACCATCACAGATATTGACGGAAATCTATTAGAAAACGTACAAATTACGATAGAAAATACGGTGACTATGACCGATCGAAACGGTGTATTTATCTTAAATGATGTACCTGTTTTTGAGAACTTCGCGTACATACAAGCCAAAAAAGATGGCTTTATTGATGGTTCTAGAGTCGTAACTCCAAAAACTGAAGGTGCCAATAAAATAGAAATTGTATTGTTTAAAAATGAAGTCACGGATACGCTAAGTTCTGGTTTAGTTACAGAAGTATCGTTACCAAATGGTATGAATATAACCTTTAGTGGCAAGTATGTTACTGCTGACGGTAGTCCATATATTGGTGATATAGATGTAGTCATGCACTACGTTTCTCCAAATAGGATTACCACTTTTACACAAATGCCTGGAAGTTTATTTGCGCAAAATGCAGCTAATGAAGCGCGTATGTTAGAAACGTACGGAATGGTGTCTGTGAACTTATTTTCTCCGTCTGGAGAAGTACTAAACATAGACGAAAACTTTCCTGCGGAGATAGAATTTCCGATAGATTTTTCACAATCTTCTTCTGGTTCACTTCCAGATACAATTCCTTTATGGCATTTTGATCAAGAAAACGGTTATTGGAAAGAAGACGGACAAGCAACGCGCAGCGGCGATAAATATGTTGGAGAAGTCACGCACTTTTCGTGGTGGAATATTGATATTCCTTTTGAAGGTGTAGAACTTTGTTTCAACATTGCACCGACAAACGCAGCTCAAGATGCTCCGTTTTATGTCGTAATTCAACGTGTATTTAATAATGATTATATCTATACAGGCTATGTAACTTCTAACCAAATTGAATGTGGATTGATTCCTGAAAATGAAGAAATAATACTGTCTGTATACGCAGGAGTTGGTTCAGAAGTATGCGATCCGCTTTTACTTCACCAAGAAACTTTAGGCGGTTATACAGCAGACGCTTCTGTAACCATTTCTTTTGCAGATCAATTTACTTTAACACCAATTACAGGAACTGCGACAAATTGTAATGGCAACCCGATTACCAACGGATATATATTCATCAACGCATCAAACACATTTAGTATTACCGATGGAAACGTAGATATAGCAGTTCAAACCTGTCCAAATGTTACAGAAACCTATGCGGTTCAAATCTATGATTTTGACACCAATCAGTGGGTAATTGTTGAAAATATTACGATGGACGGCAATGCTGTAAATATAGGAACTGTCAGTACTTGTCAAGATACAGGCGGAATCTACAACGGTGATATTTTTCTAGCAACCCAAGCTGAAGTAGACAGTTTTGGAGCGTTTAACTTTATCGCCATCAATGGTGACATCAACATAGGTCAATTCGGAGTAAATAACGGCATCAATGATTTGACGCCTTTACTTTCCTTAGAAAACGTATATGGACATGTTGTCATTACAAACAATAGTAACCTTACAGATGTAAGCGGATTAAATAATCTTGTATCTGCCGAAAGGTTATACATTCAGAGTAACGAATCCTTAACTTCGGTAACAGCTTTGAGCAATTTGACAGAAGTAAATGGAATTGTTTCAATTGTATATAATAGCGCATTACTTTCATTAGATGGTTTGGAGGGAATTACTAACACTGGCAATTATGTCATTAGAAATAACGACGTATTAACCTCTATCAATGCTTTACAGAACTTAAACACTGTTGGCAGATTGAGCATCAATAACAATCCCTTGGTCAATTCTTTGAGTGCTTTGAGTAATATTACGACAGCGACTTCTATTCAAATATATTATATGCCAGCATTAACATCGCTGCAAGGTTTGGAGCAATTGACTACCGTTGGTCTTTTACGAATAAGTTATAACGACGGACTTACAGATTTAGCAGAACTGAGTAACGTAACCACAGCAGATGCTTTATCTATTGGAGGAAATAATTCATTAACGAGTTTAAACGGATTGGAAAACCTAGTAAACTGTAACTGGATGTTGATTGGGAAAGATTTAGATTTTGATGTCATCAACGAAGCTGGCAACAATAGTTTAACTGATTTCTGTGCGCTACAAAACCTATTTACCAACGGAGTTTTTGTAGATCCGCCAACGAGTATTTTTAATGGTGTATATATTGCAAACAATCCTTTCAACCCAAGCATACAAAACATTATTGATGGAAATTGCAGTCAGTAAATTGAAAACATAACAAGTCTTAAAAATCCTTTCATATAAACGAAAGGATTTTTTTTAGTATTTTTCTGCATGATTTTTTGAAAAATAACAACCATCATGACCAACTTTACTGTGATTTTATACATTTCAGATGTACTAAAATATTTTGCCGTTCCTGCGGCTTCTTTTGAATTTTTAAGCGATAAAAAAAAGACACAACTCGAACAATGGATTCTTAAAAAACTTCCCTACTTCTTACTATATGCCGTAGGATTCTTTTTTGGAATTTCTTTGGTGATGACACTTCTGGCGTATGGAAGTATCTTTTTAGTAGCAGGTTTGATTGTCATCGCAATCGTAGGTTCTATGTTTTCGGAAACCATTTCCGATTACCGATTTGGAGTCTTATTTGCTGCGCTATTTTTTGCGGCTATCCAACAGTGGATTCTCCCAGAATCGTGGACATTAGCACTTGCATATCCACTAGAATTCATCTGTGATATTTTCCAAAAAGTACCTGTTATCAATAGTTTTTTACCCGATTACGATGCGGAACAATTTGTAACAAGCTACCAAAATTTCTTTGAAAAATTTGAGCTAGACTTTATTGGTTGGTTATACATTGTTAAAATCTATGGCTTTGCCACCAAAGGTTTGTTATTGATGATTATCTTATTACTAGATATCTTGGCAATCTTATTTGTCTGTCTTATTGTGTTCTTGGTATTATTAATTCCCATCAATGCTGTCGTAAAGCTTTCTGATTATCTCAAAAAAATCTTCAAAATAAAAGAAAAAGCCATTCCTATTGGTGCTTTTATTATATGGTCTTTAGGCGAAACCATTGCTATCATCATCAACACGTATCAACTCTTTCAGTAAGGTGATATGTTTTTACTGCGATAAATCAAAAGTATTCACAGCATTTGAAATTTCATAGCCTAAACGCAAACCTTCTGTACAATCTATTCGTAAATGTACGCCGAGTGGCAAGCGTGAAAAACCATTTTCGGCTGCCATGTCTGTAAACGTTGAATAGGTTCTAGGATCGCCACGAAATTCGGTCCTTCCTTCGTGAGAACGATCGGTAAAATCTGTAGTGTCACCAAAATGATGTATAAATATTCCCGCTGCAGCGGAAGCAAACGTTGAATGCCCTGATGGATAACTCGGAAACGTCGGATTTGGCCATGAAATGAACGGAAATAAATTCGTCTGAAAAGTAGGATCAATAAATTCTTGAATATACACACTTGGGCGCATTACCATATATTCGTACTTATCTGCCCAAGTAGACACTGCAGCATCATTTAGTGAAAAACCAAGCTTTAATAACAAAACCAAAGCTTCTTCATGATCTACATTGTACTGCGTAATCAATTGATTGGCGATGGAAATTTGTCTTCCTGGTGGACTCATCATTAAGCCTTCTACATCGTTAGACCAAAATTCAGCAATCCATAAACCTTCTGTGTCTGTTGTTCTGGCAGCTTCGCTGGAATTGTACACTTCTTCCATTGCTGTGTAATATGCGCTTGAAGGATCTTCACTATAGGTTAATGATGGTGGAACAGAAGAAGTTTCTGCTGAAGAAATGATAAACGTTCGCACAGAAGACCAATACGGAAACAATCCGCGCTCTGCTTCATCACTGTACGTCCAAAAACCTGCACCAACTGGCGGTTCATACGAAGTAGGTTGCGGACTTACTATTTGTGCTTCTGCTGCTGTATCTGTTTGACTGTATGCGATAATTTGTTGTGCTACATAATTTCCCCAATCCTGTGAATTTTGTATAACTTCCTCAGAAAGTCCCGTACTTAAAGTTACTTCTTTCGCTTCACGCAATACCGCAATTTGACTGTCAATATTGGAAGGTACATTGTACATAAAATGATCAATTGCTGTGGCATAACATGAATTCAATGCGAGCGCAATGTTTATGTCGGGTTGTCTTTGGGTAAAATCAATGTCCAATTCAGCATACCGATCTTTGTTAGATGTATAACTCACCATATCTTCTACACATACTTCAAAAGCTGCCAAATGAATGTATGCCAACGCGCGTGTAGTCGAATTTGGTCGCATGCCAGTTGCATAGCGATCTAATTGACACCAGAGTTGATTCCAATCGAGAATAACTTGTGTAATTTCATTCGTGATGATAGGTGTCGTCGTGGGAACTGTTTCGTCCAATTGCTCATTAGAACAGGAGACTGAAACCATGCTAATTAACAACACTAAACATAGTGTTCTTATAAAAAAATTCATGCGGTTAGGTGTTTTAAGAGGTTGAATTTAATTTATTTTTAAAAACTACACACAAAAAACATCTAAAATTCTTCAAGAAAACGAAAACCATAAAAAAAGCCTTTCTACAAACGCAGAAAGGCTTTTCATTTATTTTTAATAAAAAATTACATAGACCACTCTTTAATAGAGTCTTTGTTCATCTTTACATAATCTTTATTTCCAGCTTTTTCAGCCAATGCCATTGATTCTTTTGCAATCTTAACAGCTTCTGCCTTTTTGCCCATTTTTGCATATACTAACGATTGTTGTCTTAAGTACCAAAATCTTGGATTATCGCTTGTCATTTCAATCGCTTTGTCGATCCACATTTTCGCTTTGTCCATGTCTTTTCCTTCTTCTAGGTAATATCTAGCAGCAGAAAAATAATCTCCAGCGCCTGGACCAGCCATCATTTTTTCAATGCTTGAAACTGCTTTCTTATCTGTTGGTACTAAGAAAGGAACAATTACATATGTTTTTCCCCACTTGAATTCTATATCAGCACCACTATTAGAAAGATTTGCTAAATTAATAGTGAATGATTCTGTAGCATACGGCATCATTGTTACTGGTGCCACAGCTTTCGCAACCACTTTAGCGTCGTCCCAATTTCTTGGTGTTCCCCAGTTTGAAGAGTCACTGTATAGAATTACTTCCCAAGTAGATTTTCCTGGTTTTGTAAAAATAGCGTATGTTCCTGCTTTTACGGCAGAATCTCCGATGGTAACATCATCACCAAATGTAATCTTTGTATTGGCATTTGCTCCTGTTCTCCATAATTGATCGTAAGGAACTAAATCACCAAATATTTTTCTTCCTCTCATTGCTGGTCTTGAGTATTCAATACTCACTTCTGTCAATCCAACAGTTTGGGTTAACTTTGCACTTGGGCTTGGTTGAGGCGTTTCTATCTGTGCTTGAACACTGATTCCAGCTGCTAAGAAACATGCCAAAAGTAGTTTTTTCATCTGTATTGTTATTTAGAGTTTTTTAATTGGACGAATTTACGCAGAAACCTAACGTGCAAATGTTAACAAATACTTAAAATAAGAAATAGTATTTTTGACATCTACGAAACATAGCGCAACATGAAAAATTACATCTCAGAATTTATTGGAACCTTTACCATGGTTTTTTGTGGAACTGCAGCCATGGTAGTGAATGATATTACGGGAGAAATTACCCATCCTGGTGTGGCTATTACTTGGGGATTGATTGTGATGGGAATGATTTATGCGTTTGGAGAAATTTCTGGAGCGCATTTTAATCCTGCAGTAACCATTGCTTTTTCGTACGCTAAAAAATTTCCTTGGAAAGAAGTTCCAAAATACATTTTATCGCAGTGTTTGGGTGCTATTTGCGCAAGTTTGATGGTGTATATGTTCTGGCCCGAAAGTGAAACGCTTGGTGCTACCATTCCGTCCATTGTTCCTTGGAAAGCGTTGATTTTAGAATTTTTACTCACCTTTTTCTTGATGGTGACCATTATTAATGTATCTACAGGAAGTAAAGAAACTGGCACCATGGCAGGAATTGCCATCGGAGGCATTGTACTGCTCGAAGCCATGTTTGCAGGACCAATGACCAAAGCTTCTATGAATCCGGCTCGTTCTTTAGGTCCAGCCTTAGTTTCTGGACAATTAACTCATTTGTGGTTATATATCGTAGCTCCAATTTTAGGCGCATTGGTTGCTGTTATGAGTTGCAAGTTGGTAAAAGCTAAAAATTGCTGTGATGATGAGTGTTAATCAATATGAGATTACTAAAAAACAATTGTGTTTTCATTCTTGTCCAAAATATAGTAGTTAAATACAAAAAAGAGGTCGTCTAAAAAGTAATTTTTAGGCGATTTTCTTTTTTAAAGTTTTTTCATTTTTAGGAGAAGTTGCTTTTTTTGAGTTATTTAGTTAAGAGTTAAAATTTTTTAATTGCTTTTACACAGCTAAACCATACTTTTTAAGGTTGTGTGCCATTGCAATAAGCCCTATTTCTACATTTACTTTTTCTAAGGATCGCAATGAGAACCTCTTGAAGTTCATATTGTGTTTTATATTTCCAAATACAGCCTCTACATCCCAACATCTTTGTTTCCGTTTTTCAATACCTTTTTCACTTGTAAGCAAGCTCTTAGCTTTGGCTTTGAGTCGGTTCAGATTGTAATTACGCTCTATGATTCTATTGTATTTAGATTTATGACATAGACTTCTGAGCGAACAGCCTTTGCAGTTCTGTGCCTGGTAGCGATGTATAGTTTGTGTAAATCCTGTCTTGGTTGTTTTTTGATAGCTACCTATATGTGTCATAGCTTGTCCCATAGGACAGTAATAAGTGTCCGTATCTTTGTTGTAGTAAAGCTGATCTGCTGCAAAGGAATTGACTTTTCCTTTTTTTTGATCTTGTTGTTCTTTATGGAAATAGTTGTATTTGACAAAAGCTTCGATGCCTTTTGCCTCTAAGTTTGTGTAATTTTCTTCACTACCAAAACCAGCATCCGCAGTAAGTGTATCGGGTGTTTGCTGATAACTCTCCACTAGATTATCTACATGATCTTTTAGTAGTGTAGTATCGGCAGTGGTTTGTCCTAACGTATAGTTGACTATGTATTGATTATTAGTAGAAGCTAAAAAGTTATAGCCTGGTTTGAGTTGTCCGTTTTGCATGTGGTCATCTTTCATTCGCATAAAAGTAGCGTCCACATCAGTCTTGCTCATTGAGTTACGCCCGCCTAATTTTGATTCTTGACGATTATACTTGGCAACATTTTCTGGCCAGTTTTTCTTGGCATAATTTAACTTCTGTTTGACCTTTTTATCTACTTGCTTTCCTGATAAGGCTTGGTTGATACTATCAATGGTCTTGGCTACACTATCGGGATCAACTGCGTCAAAATTATCAGGCTCATTCGGGCGTTGTTCTTCTTCTGCATAAACGGTCTCCACATAAGCCCAAAGTTCTTTGAGTTGTTTGCTGATACGGGCACGAGAAGTCTTGATGCTTTTTCCCCAAACAAAAGTGTAACGATTGGCATTGGCTTCCAGTTTTGTGCCGTCAACATAAATATCTTTCATATTGAGAATACCTTCAGAGGCTAACAGTAAAACAACTTGATTGAAAATCTTTTTGAACTTGCCTTTGAGTTTACCAGAACGAAAGTTAGCAATCGTATTGTGATCGGGTTGTACTCCACCAGAGAGCCACATAAAATGTACATTCTCACCCAAAGCCTGTTCAATTTTACGTGAAGAATACAGATTACGTAAATAGGCATAAATTAACACCTTAATCAATACACGAGGATGGTAGCTTGAAGTGCCACCTCCTTTATAAGTACGTTCAATAGAACTTATATCAACTTGATCTAAAATAGAATTTACTACTCTAACAGGATGATTCGTAGGAATAAAATCATCATAACTTGGCGGAAGAAGACTTAATTGAAACTGGTGGCTGGTCTTCCAAACAGGTTGTACTTTCATAACTTTAAGATACAAAATCTTAAAATTAATTCATAAAAAAAGAGACTGCCTTTTTAGACAGCCTCTTTTTTTGTGTCTAGAAATGTCTAAATTTAAGACTCTTTCCCGTTAAGTTACCTTGTAATACCGATACTACTATTTGTGTTCTTAGTAAGGTATACTAGAGTTTAAGTAACGTGTGACTATTTATTCTATAGTTACAAATTTTCTTACAAAGGTATTTCGACATTAGTTAAAGAGATATAGTGTAATAAAATTACTCTATGTGATAATTTTTATTATAAGTCACCCAAAAATTACGTATCCTTCAATTCAATATTCTGATTTTAGTTTCACTAAAAATTCACCAGGCTTTTTGTTAAAGTGTATTAAATAGTGATTGTATTTGTTAATTTAAGTTTAAATACATAGTTAGAAATAAGGCTAATAATTAATTTTGTACTAAAAAAATAATGTTATGAAAGTATTTTATTATGTATTAGTTTTCCTATTTCTTTTTAGTTCATGTGTTGTAGTCCGTCAAGATGAAGTTGCTGTGAAGCGTCGTCAAGGAAAATTGATTGGTGAGCCTATAAGCCAAACAGCTAAGATTTACAATCCTTTAGTTACAACTTATATAAAGGTACCCACGCGTATTGTCAATTTTAAAATTAATTTGGATATCCCATCAAAAGAGGGATTAACAATTGGTTCAGAAATGTCAATTTTATATCGAGTGAAATCAAGTGAGGTAAAAAATCTTCTTGAAAATGTAGGAATGAATTATGAACAAGAATTAATTGCTCCTGTGTTTCGTTCTGCTCTAGCTGATGTAAGTGCACGGTTTATGGCAAAAGATATGCACACAGGAAACCGAGCTTCTATTGAAGAAGAAGTTAAAAATATGATCAATGGAACCTTAGATAAAAAAGGAATTGTTATAGAACAGGTATTGATGAAGCGTATTGTGCTTCCAGAGTCTTTGACTGCAGCTATTGAACAAAAACTTACGGCCGAACAACGTGCGCAACAAATGAAATTTGTTCTTGAGAGAGAACGTTTAGAAAATGAACGTAAACTTATTGAAGCAAAAGGTATTGCACAAGCCAATATTGTGGAAGCAGAGGGAAAGGCGAAAGCAAATCAAGAATTAAATAAAGGTTTAAATGAATTGATATTGCGTTTAAGAGCAATTGAAGCGTTTGAAAAACTCAGTAATTCATCGAATGCTAAAGTGATTATTACGAATGGTAAAACACCTTTAATTGTTGACGAAAAATAATTTTTTCTACTTTTTTACAAAACGAAGAAGAAACCGTCTTTTTATGATAAATGAGGCGGTTTTTTTATGTTGAGATTGCTTAATTAAACATCGAATCCATTATTTTTTTTAACCCTTTAAATGCAAGAAATATTGCAGCTGCAGCAATGAGTATCCCAATGATGAGGACAGGTATGTAGAGTGGATGCTCTTGATTTTTGAAAGCGGAATGCAATATTGTCGGTCCAGCAAACATGCAGAATAGAGAGCCAAACATCAGTTTTATTCCTTTTGCTAATACGGCTTTATTTGTTCTCTTTGTCATAGCTAGTGATTGCTTTTCGTACGTTTTTATGTTTGTTCAGTAATTCTTTGGCAGTTTCGACTGAAACATCAGTTTCTGCCATGATCATTTTTATCCCTCGTTCTACTAGTTTGTGATTGCTTAATTGCATGTCGACCATTTTGTTTCCTTTTACTTTTCCTAGTTGAATCATTACGGCTGTAGAAATCATGTTTAGGACTAGTTTTTGTGCAGTTCCAGCTTTCATTCTAGAACTTCCTGTTACAAATTCAGCACCAACAATGACTTCTATAGGATGTTGAGAAACAATTGATAATGGACTGTTATGATTACACGTTATACAACCAGTTAGAATGTTATGTTCATTGCATTGCTTTAAAGCGCCAATGACATACGGAGTTGTGCCCGAAGCAGCAATACCAACAACAGTATCGTTTTCGGAGATGTTTTGCTCTTTAAGATCTTTCCAGCCTTGTTGCGTATCGTCTTCAGCGAATTCAACAGCTTTTCTAATAGCAGTATCACCACCAGCAATGAGTCCGACTACGAGTTCGTGTGGAACTCCGAAAGTTGGTGGGCATTCAGATGCATCAACAATTCCGAGTCGTCCGCTTGTGCCAGCACCAATATAGAACAAACGACCGCCATTTTTCATTCTCACAACAATTTCAGATACTAATTTTTCAATGGCAGGAATCGCTTTCGAAACCGCAATTGGAACCGTTTTATCTTCCTCGTTTATGTTGGTCAATAGTTCGGATACACTCATTTTTTCTAAATGATTGTACTTTGAATCTTGCTCTGTTGTTTTAATGAAATCCATACTACAAAAATACAGTATTTCACTTAGAAACGGAACGGTTTTTTTGCGTTAGTGATTCAGGCTTTGTCGGAGCTCTTTTTGTGATGAAATCCTTTCCTTAACAGAAATCACAGGATACAAGATGACACTTTCAACTGTATACATTGTGTCGTACCTAATAGTTCATTTAGACCACAACAAAACTTCTAAAATTATTCTATCAATAGTTTACATTTTCTTTCCTTTTTATAGAAAGTAAAAATTCTCACACATTATTTTTATACCATACTATCGAAAGTATTTTAAATTTCTAAAAACTCCCAAACCAATAAGTATAAAGGAAAGTAGTAATAAAGAAAATACACTTTTAAGAATATTAAAACTGTTCTGCGGTTTAAAAACTACAGGTTTATATTCTTGCCAATTTACACTAGAAGCTGGCAAATTTTCAAAAATTTTGGGATATAGTTGTAAGCGAATGTCTTCATGGAAATTAGTAGTTTCATTCAGAAATGCTATATGATTTGATAAGCCAGTGTTAGCAATACTATTCATAGATAGCTGCACTTGTAGTGGTGGAAAAAACTGTGCTATACTTGCGCTCAATTCCTCTCTTTTCTTGATTTTTTCAAACATAGCCTCTCTTTCTACTTTCGATTCGTCATCTCCCATTTGCTGCATCGCGTAATACCAAAGCCAAGAAAAACCAGTTTCTGTTAATTCATACTTTCTGAATTGCGGATAATGATTATAGAATTTTTCCATAGTCTCTTTTTTATCAGTATCCCATTTTGTGTGATACGCATCACGCTGTTTGATGGTCATTGCAAAAGCTTCCTCAACAGGATATGTGTTGGCTACATAATTGTTCACCAAAACTGGTAAAAAGACAACTAATAGTAACCAACAGGATAATAAAATAATGGCGTTCGTATTTGAAGATTTTCGTAAAAGAATGATGAAAAAACACAAAGCAAACCAGAATAGGACATATAAATAACTAATAATAACAATGTATAAAAAGTCAATTGTGAACGGAATTCCCAAAATTATTTTCGATAAGAGTAATAATATGCTTAATGCGATATAAATAAAAGCGACTCGTATAGATAGTTTTTTCAATAAAAACTTGAATGACGATATGCCTTGTGTTGTGATCATTTTCCAAGTTCCTTTTTCTTTTTCTTCCGAAAGGATATTAAAACTTAATGCAATAATGATTAACGGAAATAGAAATATGATGAGAAAACTAATATCTAAGTTTCCGACTTGCAATCGCATGGGATTTACCAAATCGGTATCATACTTTTGTCCTTCTAAATTCAGGATGCTCACATTTTGAATATGTGAGTTTACATCGCTTTGTCCCATAGAAATTCCAGCCAATGGTTGTACCGGATTTACAAAGGAAAATTTTAAATAGTATAACAATAATCCTATGTCATCTTCATATAATTTTGTCTGTGTTTCAATATGTTTTCGTTGTTGTTCGGCTGTTTTTGCTATTGTTGCTTGCTTTTGATTTAAAAATTGTTTTCCTGTACTAATGCTTAAAACTCCTAGAAATATGAGAATACCAAAAGCCAACCATACTGTTTTTGATCTAAAGAAATGTTTGATTAATAATGGATACATGACTAAATAATTTTAAAACGGTTAGAAAACTTTGTGATACATACAATAGTGAGTAACAACCAGAGTATTAGTGCAACGATCGCTGTAATTTGATTGTATATAGTATCAGCTATTGATACATATTGATATGAAAACTTTGGCGCAGCTTTCCAGTACGATTTGTCAACTACATTAATTTTCCCTTCGCTACTTTTTGCTTTATTACTAATGAATTTCATTTGTAAATCATTCAAATATTGCGATTGTTGGTATCTGTACTTTTCTGTTTGAGACAAAAAGTTGGTGTACGTGTAAAAATCAGTACCCGATAAACTCATCGAAAGATTTTTAATTGCTAAATACGGATTGATAAGCACTAAATTATCCGTAATACTATTTTGACGCTCGTATGTTTTAATCAGTTTTTTATGCTGATCGTTATAAATAATAGCCGTTTGTTTTTCTCCTTTACTCATTAAAAATCCACTGTAATTAAAAGGTAAATCTTTTACATCAGTTACATTATTAGCTTTTAAGACAGAATCTCTGACCGCGTTAAAATATGGATCATCAGGATTGTGACTGTCACCTTGTTTTGTAACTTCTTCTTCTATTACGGCTTTAAATTCAATTTTTGATAGGTTCGGGTATAAGGAGTTTCCAATGACTTGCGCCGTTTTTGGAATGATGATAAAAAATAGGAGCCAACTCGCTAATAAACTCAATAAAGCGCTATTAGAATTTATACTTTTAGCAGAAACAATAACTGTTATACAACATAAAATCATGAAGAAGAGTATGTACGCAACACTAATTAATAATGATCTTACAATGATTGCGCTATTCATGGCGTGATCTTCTATGAACGAAATGCTCCATAGCGCAATTAGCGATGGTAAGAAAAAAAGTGATGAAACGAGAAATAAACCTAATGCTTTTCCTAACAGTACTTTGCTGAGCGGTGTTCCTTGTATGCAAATTATTTTGAGTGTGCCATTTTCTCTTTCAGCAGTAATAGCAGCATACCCGATAAAGAATATGATCAATGGTAAAATTAATTGTAATAACATGGCAATATTCAAATCACCAAAACGAACTAATCCTGTTGATAGACTGGCTTCCGAAAAGTTTGCTGTATTTTGTCGGTGTGCTTCTAAAAAAATAGAATTTCCAGTATAACTTTCTATTCCAGAATCAAAAGTGCGTAACGGATGTTGAGCACGAAAAGCAAAGGTGCCAAAATGTGCCATTCTGTGCGGATGTTTATCCGGATTTTCTTCCCAACTTTTCCTCGATGATTCTTGATGATGCTCTATAACATGATGATTCGCTTCGTACGCATTCCAACCAGCAATTGTAACATATGCCAAAACAGCAATAAACAGCGATAACAGTACAAAAAGACCTTTGGTATAAAAGGTCTTTTTGAAAAACTGTATTCCAATTAAAATAATAGCATTATTTTTCATTCAATTAAAATTTGTACGTCGCATTAAGCAACACGTTTCTAGGTGCTCCAGGACCTAATCTTGACGGATTTAATCCGCCTAACCAATACGTTTTATCAAATAGGTTGTTTAACTTAAGTGTCAACTGAATCCCTGTATTATTTGGTCTGTAGTATACCGCAGCATCAAATACTGTATATGCTGGTAGAAGCACTCTATCAATAGAATAGGTAGGATTGTACCAAGTAAATCTCTCATCTACATATTGCGCACCAAAACCAATTCCGATGCCTTTTAAGGTTGTATTCATAAAATCATAACGTCCCCAAAAATTGGCATTATGTTGTGGAGCGCCACCAATGCGTTCGCCAATGAATTCTTCTACGGCATCTTCTACAATTTCAGCATCTGTAAAACCGTAAGAAGCTGTCAATTGAAAATTTGGTGATACATAACCAGAAATATCCATTTCAAAACCGCGACTTCTTTGTTCTCCTCTTGTTGTTAAATTATCTAAATCATACGTATCTCCCAGTAAAATATTTTTTTGAGTGATGTTAAAAATCGCAAAGTTTGCAAACACTTTTCCGTTTAAGAATTCTCCTTTAGCTCCAATTTCGACTAAACTACTTTCCAAAGGATCAAATCTACTTGGGGAAGCTGACCAAAAGAAACCTTCCGCAGTAGGCGATAATGAAACTGTATTGGTGTGTGGTTGAAAACCTTCCAAATATGTTGCATACACACTGATGTCATTCGTAACTTCATAGGTTAAACCAATTCTAGGTACAAAAGCACTGGTTTTAAATTCTTGTTCATCTCCTTCGTAGTTGAAAATATCTGTAAACCATTCATATCGTAAGTTTACTAAGGCAGAAAATTTCCCGATCTTGAATTGATTTTGAATGTAGATACCACTTGAAGTCGTCAAATTTGCAGGAATTGACAATTCTGCCAAGTTGTAACCTGTGGTATTTCTGGCTCCATTAAAAGGGTTTTCTAAATTAAAATGTGGAACTGCTGGCACTGGCATTGTGACACCATCTACCGTCATTTGTTGAAAATTATCTGGATTGCTGGCGTCAAAATTTGATTGTCCGCCATCAACCGTTAAATAGCGTCTTGCACGTAAAAATCCTGCTCCAATTTTTCGTTCCCAACGCGTTGCATCATACCCAACTAAAATTTTATTAGTAATATTTCCTTTTTCAATATCATACGTAAAATACGTGCTAAAGTTGTCTGTTTCCCAAAATTGCTGTCTTTCATCGTAACGCATACGCGCAAGCGTCGGAATTACATTTCCGTCAATATCCACGGCTGTTCCATCAACTCTGTGTTCGGCTAAATCTTCATCCCAAGTTTGTTTCATGTATTGTGCGTTGAAACCAAAATTTTCAGCAAACTTTTTACTAAAGTTGGCCATAAAAATGAACTCTTTGTTTTTGTAATGATCGCTTG
>CAZHSA010000023.1:0-2753 GCA_964535135.1 uncultured Kordia sp. | reverse complement strand
TAAAATCAAATTCACCATTAATAGCACCAAAAATAGGTTGACCTCTGTCTAAATTACCTTCAGAATCGCTATAAATCATTTCCACATTAAGTGAAGTATTATCATTTGGGATATAACTCAACGACGGCGAAATTAAAAGCGCATTATTGTTTACAACATCTCTAAAAGAATCTGCTTCTTGAAAAGCCGCATTAAAACGGTATAATAAGGTTTTTGATTCGTTTAGTGGACCTGTGAAATCGGCTGTAGCTCTGATGGTTCCGAAACTTCCTGTCGATAAAGACACTTCACTACGCTTTTCTAATAATGGTTTTTTAGTCACCATGTTTACCGTTCCACCTGGATCTGCACTCGAAAAAGTAACAGATGATGGTCCTTTAATCACTTCTACACGTTCTAAGTGTGATGTTATAGGTTGTAAAAAATAATATTGACGCGTACGCATTCCGTTTAACACTTGTCCGTCATCAGCTTGCGTAATACCACGAATATTATAATGATTATACAGTCCGGTTACTGAAACATTACTAACCGTTTTTACGGCATCTGGTAACTGAAACGCCAATCGGTCTGCGATGAGTTCTTTGGTAACAGTAGCGACAGCTTGCGGTAATTCTTTATTTTGAATAGCTACTTTAGTTGCAGAGAACGAATATTCACTATTGTAATCATTTCGTTTTCTACCAATCACTTCTACTGACTGCATGGCTTCCAAAGATTCTTTTAAAATAAGCGAACCTAGGTTTACCGTTTGATTGGCTTGTACATCTACAGTTTGTGCGTAGTTGTTAAATCCTATATATGTAATTTTTAAAGTATAGGTTCCTGCGTTTGCAACTTCAACACTAAAATTTCCTTCTGTATCGGAAGTTGTTCCTTTCGTTTTTTGTGAATCATTCGTTATAATAATTGTAGCTCCGAGAACTGGAGTGTCTTTCTCATCCAAAACTTTTCCTACTATTTTAGATTGGGAAAAACTGAATTGTATAGCTAGTAATAAAATAGCAAATACGCCCTTTTTTAAATTCATTTGATTGGTTATTAAGTTGATTAAATTGTTTTGATGTATAAATCTTGTAGTTCTTGCGCTGAAATTTTTGCTGTTTCGGCCGTATGTACTAAAGTGCCTTCTCGCATGATTCCTATTTTAGAACCGATATTGACAGCATTAAAAATATCATGCGTAGCCATTAAAATACCAACGCCATTTGCAGATAACTCTTTACACACTTCTGCAAATTCTACAGATGCTTTTGGATCTAAACCAGAAGTGGGTTCATCCATAAGAATATAAGAAGCATTTTTAGCCAAAGCGATCGCAATGCCTACTTTTTGACGCATTCCTTTAGAGTATGTACTTAGTTTTTTTTGATGCGCATCTTCTTGTAAATTAGCGCGTTGTAAAAAGCTAGAAAGTTCTTTTTTTGAGTAAATAAACCCTGCGAGTCTACTAAAGAAGTCTAAATTTTCTATGCCTGATAAATTACCATACAATTGCACAATTTCAGGAATATAGGCAATGAGATTTTTGATCAACTTAGTATTCTTTGCCGAGTGATTATCGATCAAAGCTTCACCAGAAGTTGGCGTTGTTAATCCTAAAAAAATATTAATAGTAGTCGTTTTACCAGCGCCATTTTGCCCTAACAAGCAAAAAATTTCTCCAGGAGCAACAGTAAAACTCAAATCTTTGATAGCCAATGTATCGTCATAACGCATACATAGCTTGTTTGCTTGTAACATACAAGAGTGATTTAAAGTTATAAAGTTTTATGAATGGTTTTTAAAGAAGTAAAGAAAGTCTTTACGAAAACCAGTGCGTTTAAAGTAGTTCAAAGTATTACAAAAGTGTAATGAATAGTCGTTAGTAGATATGTATAAAATATCACTATGCAATAACTATTTAGTATTTAAAAATTTTGTAAACTACGAATTGTAGGTAGGAGGTGATCTTGATTTTTTCCTAAGTATTTTTAAAGAAGGTACGAGTTTCTCTGTATCAGGAATGCGTTCAGAGATATTGATAAGTGCTATTAGTGAGTACTCTACAGACTCATGTTGCGTGTATTCTAAGTTTACGTAGGTTTGACAGTAGACACAAATTTTTGTAAGCGCTGCATCTTGGGCAAAATTTACAATTTCTGAAGAAGATATATCTGCATCATGTTTATGCTCAAACGCATGAATAAACGATGCGAGATGATTCATAAAAATGATCATCAAAAAAATAAAACTTATTATTTTCTTTATTTTCTTCAATTCTGCGGGTTGAATTTTGCTGCAAAGTACTAGGTATTTTTATAAAATGCAACATAGTTGCAGTACTATTTTGAATTCGTCAATTATATTATGTAAAATCATAATCATAAATTACAATCGAAAACATTAAGACATAATGCTCTTTGTTAGTAATATATACGTTAACTTTTGCAACTGTAACAACAGTATAATTAATGCTTGCTCGTAAAATTCGAAAGATTTACCTAATGGTTCGTTTTCTTTTACTACATTAGTTCTAACCAACATAACTAATCACACACAAATACATTGGCAGGAATGCCATTTAAAATGATAATACTACACACTAAATCAGCATAATGACAAAGAATATTTTATTATTTCTACTAGTTTTTACTATACAATTTACAATACAAGCACAAGAAGATCATTACTTATGGTTAGAAGAAGTTGAGAGCGAAAAATCACTAGAATTTGTTACTAAGCAAAACAAAATAACCGAAGATAAATTAAGT
>CAZHSA010000022.1:0-21880 GCA_964535135.1 uncultured Kordia sp. | reverse complement strand
ATTCATGTGTTGGGCTTACAGAAGTGGGATAATGAAATTGGAAACCTATATGATGTAAGTGCTGCGCCTAGGTTTTTTATACTTGATAAAGAAAAGCGTATTATTGTAAAACCGTATGGTGTCAAAGAGTTGAAGGAGTTTTATCTGGAAAAATAGATTCTTTTAAAAAAGGCATAAAAAAAGCAGAAAAGTGAAGTTACTTTTCTGCACTTCCTATTTTATTCTTAATATAACTTATCCTCTACATTCTGCTATATCTTGATCACTCAAGTATTGTCCTTTTGTACAATCACTTGGGAAAAGCTGCTCTGATGTACGGCAGGTAATATCTTCTCCCGTTGGACATTCCGCAGAAGGCGCTCCTGTATTTGCTTGACAAGGGAAGCTATCTGTTCCTCCGGATAATTGAAATGCTTTAAATTTTGCAATAACCGATTTGTTCAGTTTTAATGCTTTTTTCTTTTCTCTCATCTTTACTAATTTTAAAATTTTGAATGTTCTCAAAACTACACATTCGTTGCTAATTTCTATTGAAAATCAATGGTTTGAAAACTACAATTCCGTGAATTATTGTTTTTTTCCAGTATTTTCTCTTACTTTTTTAATAAAATAAGAGGGTTTTAAACCTGTTTTCTTTTGAAAAGCACGAGAAAATCCTTCTGGATTAGAAAATCCAATTTCCTCTGCTATGGCACGAATGGTATATTTTTGATACTTGGTATCTGTTTGTACATGATTTACTAAATAATCAATTCGAAGATCATTGATGTAGGCGGTAAAATTTTTCTCTTTATATGTATTTACAATTTTGGATAAATATTTTGAATTTGTATTCACAACTTTAGCGACATCTTTCAGTGAAATTTGATTGATTAAATATGCTTCGCCTTTTTCAAACTTTCCTAATTCTACCAATATATCTTCCACAATAGTAGGATCGATTCCTAAAGAAACCGCTTGAGGTTTTGCATTTTTAACGACAATATCTTCTTTAATAGTAGCACTAGATTTTTGCATGAGCTTATCATAACGCTTTTTATATACTTTTTTTAATCGATAGTAATACAATAGACCTGTCACTGCAATAAAACTTATTAAAACACTAATAATCATAAGCATTCTAGTAAACCTATTCTTTTTCTCTAATTCTAAAATAATAGCATCTCTTTCAGCCAAATATCCTGGAACATCATGTTTTTTTACAATTGTATTTAGTATATATTTATAGTTTTCATCCATAATAGTATCTGCCCTCAGTAATTGATTAGTATAGTATAGTTGAGCTTCTTTATCATTCCTAGATTTACTGTCATTTATCAAGTATTCATATGCGGGAATTAATGATGGATATAAATCATTTGTTTTATTAAGAATTGAGTCAATTTTTTTGAAGTAGTATATTCCTTTTTCTTTATTACCTAACTCATAATAACTCTTTCCTAAATAAAAATCTGCAATCTCTTTATCATCATCTAACAAACCGTCATATCCTTTTTGCAGACTATCTATAGACGTTTTATAATCACCTTTTATATGTAAATTGATACCTTCATTAACAACAAATGAATTATACATCATTTCATCTTTCATTTCCTTGGCAAGCTTTATACCTTGTTTATTAATTTCTGTTGCTTTAGCTACTTGCGCAGATTCATAATAAAGAGAAGATAATTGAAAAATAATTTTGAGTAATATTCGCTGATTAACTTGTTCCTGAGATTCTTCAAATTCTTTACATTCTAAAAATAAAGCTTCCGATTCATCATGCAATTCTAAAAATCGCTTCATCATGGCAATATTGTATCTTACATTATATTCAGCATTGCGATTGTTGTTTTGTTTTGCACTAATTTCAGCAAGTAAAAAATAGTCAAGAGCACTACGAAAATTTTTCTCATTAATCAATGTAAATCCTTTATAGATATATGCATTAAATGGAAATTCTAAATCATTTTTCAAATCTTTTGTAAAGTGGATTGTACTATCTATAAAATGTAGTCTATCTTTTATTAGAGAACTTTTAATTGCTAACATAAAATAAGCTCTTCCTATAAGCTCATTGCGTTGTGTTTGTTGTGCTTTTTTTAAATAAGTACGTATGACATCAAACGTGATTCCCTGATCTACTTTTCTATTTTTGACTTTCTTAAGTAAGGTATCAGCTTCTATTTTTAAGATATCTTCTTGTTGTGCAGCAACAGTAAGTGTTCCTATAAAAAAAAGAAACATGCATGCTAAAAGGTTCTTCATAAGAGGATTGTATTTCCAACAAATATACTAGAAAAGCCCATTGAACAACGTGGTTTACACATTGAGTTTTCCTATAATTCACGGAATTAAAGGTACAATTCAAGGAATTGTCATTTGCTTTAATTGACTGATAATCAAATTAAACATTGTTTTGTAGTGTATTCAACAAATAGCCTTGAATACGTATTTATAAAAATACATCATTAAAACTGAATTATATGAAAAAACAAAAACGACAACGCTTGTTGTTACACAAGCAAGCAATTTCAACACTAGACCGCTTTGTTATTGGAGGAAGAGACGCCGCATCTAACGTATGTACTCAAAATCCACAAACACCTTCACAACAACTTACAGCTTGTAGAAATAATTGTCCTGGCACCTCACAAACTGCTGAACCTACAAACAAAGGATGTTAATTAAATCATTAGTATGAAAAAACAAAAAATTAAAAGTTTACGCTTAAACAAAAAATCAATCTCAAACTTCCATTCTTCGTTCATTTATGGCGGAAGTGCAGCTTGTGGTATTGAATCTGTTAGAATTTGCGAAGCGCCAATTACAGACACCTGTTCTATAAATAATGTTGCTTGCGACGCTGGAAGTGGAAGTCCTTCTGTACGCTGTCCGTCTGCGGGTTGCAAAACACAAATACCAGCTGAATGTGATGCAGGTACAGGAACTCCTTCTGTATTTCCAGTAGTTTGCTAATGTAAATTTTAGGAAAGAAATTAAGGCATAAAAGAAAAACTTGGTTTTTAGTTAGAATACCATGTTAGTAAGTTGAATTGAAAATATGTGGATTTCGGTTCACATATTTTTTCTTGTATGGTTCTAAAATTTCTTAAAATAAAACACGAAAGTTAAAAACTAGTGTTGCAAAAACGATACAGGTTTCAATATAGAGTACGGAAACTATTAATAAAAAGATTGTTCTTACAACACGCCATCTAGTATTTGTTTTTCAACAACAACTACACTTATAATTATTTAAAAATTTGTATAACAATTAAAAAAACAAAAATTATGAAAACAAACATTTTAGCCATCAATGGCATGAAAACATTAACCAAAAATGAGCAGAAATATGTAACTGGAGGCGCTACTCCTTGGGGATATTCATATGCATGTGATGACGGAACAGGTTTTAGTACCGTAGGTCCAAATATAGATGAAGAAGAAGCCGCTAATAGATGCGGAGCTGGCGGTTATAAAACAAGAGCCATTTACACTTATTAAACAATACAATTTAGAGAAATTTTAAAAGTTTTCTCTCTATGTATGGGCAACTGAAATAACTTTTGAATGGATTATTTCGCTAAATACCAACCTATGCATATTTAAAATCCCGCTCTGTTAAAGGAGCGGGATTTCTCGTAAAACTAAAATTACGTAAAGAGTTTGAATTTCAAATCTGATAAATCTTTCTTTCATCAAGAAAGTGCCCTAAGACTTATCTACCTACTAAACAGAAATTGTCAATTCTTCCACGCAAACTTGTAAATATCTTTGTACTGCTTATAAAACAGTAGTGAACTTCACGTCATATTATTGCATAGCACAAAAGCGCTTATACAGATGTGTAATCTGAAACGGATATCTTCTATGATGATTCTTAAATAGAATCTATTGGTAAGGTGAGCGTTAGGGGTAACGTAGTGTAGCGTTCTTGCTTTCTATAAATTGCTTAAAATAGTGGCTATACTATTACAAGCATGATTAAATTTACAAAAATATAATACTACTTAACAAATTTCTTAATTAAAATTGAGGCGAAACAGCGTATAAATACCTGTTTTTATAGCAATTATGAGTCGGTGTAAGATTTTGATTATGTGGACTAAAGTGATTTCAAGTTTTTGATTACGGTAAAAGCTTTATCTACCTGTTCTTCATTCACTAAAATGGTAAATTCGTTCGTGGTAGAGATCACTTCGTAAATATTGACGCCTTCCCAAGAAAGCCTTTGAAAAATGAAATAATATATACCTGGCACATTTACATTGTCTTTTGGAAGCTTTACCGTGATGGATGATAAGTTTTCTTGTTTTTCAAGTAAAACTTCATTCTTAAAGAACGTTTGTACCAAATCGGCAACTTCACTGCTAACTACAATGTTTGATTCGTTTACACCACGTGAAGATGTGTAAAACACCGTATTTAAACTTTCTATTTCAGACATGAAGTTTGCCTGACTTTTCAATAAAGTTTCAGACACTTTAAATGTGTAATCGTTCAAGGAAGAACGCACCGTGATTTCACCAATATTACGAACAAATTTCAACACGCGATGCGTCACACGAAATTCCAATTCCGATGACAATCGTTTTAGCGCCATTACAATAGCTCCATTTTTAACTTCTTTCCCTAATTGATGTTCTATTTCTGGCTTGATCAATCGTGATAAAGAGGTTAAATTGATAATTCCTTGCGATAAGGCACTTGATAAGAATGGCTTTGTCTTAATATATTCTTCTACAATGGATGAAATCGTCTTCATTTAGTCTATAATTTTAATAGACTGCAAAAATACGAACCGAAAAACTATTTTCAAAACAATTTGTTATAATTATAACATAGATTTTTAAAAATGATAAAATGCATCTTTTATGTGATTTATTGTGACGTCATTTTTTTGGAATAAAATCGCAATGACATCAAAGCGTACTTCTACATCTAAGTCATTTTCATTGACATAGTGATCAACAGCCTTGACCAATAATTGTATTTTCTTTTTGCTGACAAATTCTTCTGGATTTCCGAAATCGGCAGAAGTTCTTGTCTTTACTTCCACAACCGCAAGCGTATCACCTTTTTGAGCAATGATATCAACTTCCGCTTTTTGAAACCGATAATTCGTTTCTAGAATTTCATATTGATGTTTCCGAAGATGAGAAACGGCTAATTTTTCTCCTTCAATTCCTAATTCGTTATGTTCAGCCATAAATGTGCACTTACTTTTTTCACATAAAATACGTATCTTAATCAGCATAATCAACCAAATTACCACATTTTTCAATTGATATAGTGCCTTAAAATCAACTTGAAATGCGTGATAACCTAAAACCTTCTGCCAAATGAAAGCCAAATACGATCTCATTGGAACAGGATACAACACTACCCGCAAAGCAGATCCTTTTTTGCTAGACCGATTGCAGTATCACCTCAACCCAATTCATAAAGGTTGGTATTTGGATATTGGTTGCGGCACAGGGAATTACACCTCAAAATTGCACACGAAAGAAACGAAATTTATCGGTGTAGATCCTTCTGAAAAAATGTTAGCTGAAGCGCAAAAAAATCATCCAAATAGTATTTGGAAGAAAGGCGTAGCAGAAGATATTCCTATTGAAAATAATAGTGTTGAAGGTGTTGTAGGCACCTTAACATTGCATCATTGGAACGATTTGGAAAAAGGGTTTTCAGAACTTTTCCGCGTGATGAGAAACTATACCAATGTAGTTTTCTTTACCGCAACTCCTGAGCAAATGAAAGGCTATTGGCTCAATCATTATTTTCCAAACATGATGGACGATTCTATGCAGCAAATGCCTTCTATGGAAAAAATAACTAAAGCTATGAATGCAGCTGGTTTTACAGATATTTTTACAGAAAAATATTTTATCAAACCCGATTTAAAAGACCACTTTTTATACATTGGTAAACACCATCCAAACATGTATTTGGATGCTGCTGTGAGAAACGGAATTTCTTCTTTTTCACACTTGGCACATCAGGATGAGGTGCAAAAAGGATTGGCACAACTTGAAAATGATATTGTTTCTGGAGAAATTGAAAATATCATACAACAATATGAAAACCGCACAGGCGATTATTTGTTTCTTTTAAGTCAGAAAGAAAGTTAGAACTCTATTTATAGCTTGCTAACTTCTCATCAATCCATTTTGAAACGTTTTTATAATAATTTTCGCTAACGTCTTCTTTTTGTTCCTCTAAGAGTTTTTTAGTCTTTAAAAAAGTAGTTTTCGCTAAATCTTTTTTATCCATCTTATCGTACAAGTCACAAATGTTGACATACACTTTAACATCCGCTGGTTTTTTGATTAAAGCTAGTTTGTAAATTTCAATAGCTACTTCATATTTTTCTTGATCTCTAAAGTCATTTCCAACAAAATTCAAATAGCTAGCACTGGCTTCATGGATGTAGCCAAAGACTTCTTTTTGGTGTTTATTAAATTGATCTAGTTGTGCTTTTACATCTCCCTTACGGGCGAAATCTTCAAATACTTTCTGATCGGCAAAATAGTTTCTACTCATGCTTATTAAACCATCACAGATAGACGGTCCTACAATTTGCCAATGTCCCACACCTTCAATTGGTCGCGGTTGCCAAGCAATGGTTTTATTTGGGTATTTCTTTAGCAGTGAATCAATACTATTTACATAGCCTGCAAATTCAACTTCTCTTCTTCCTACATCACCGTGACTGAAATACAGGTATTTTCCAAATGTGGTATTCTTTTTTAATAATGAATCGGCGTGTTTTACAATGACATTATCTGTATCACCAAACGAAGGACTGATTCCAATATAAGCATCAAACATATCGCGATTGTCACTAAAAATAGTATTTCCCACAAAAGCACCACCCCAAGAATGTCCTATAATGGTTTTAAAACCATCGGTTCGGTAGTTTTTTTCTATGAGCGGAAATATTTCATTCTTTACATGTTCCTGTAGTTTTGTAGAACTTGGATTAAATTCAGCACCGCGATTGTCGGAAACAATTCCCACTACAATCATTGGTATGACCGAATAATTATCGACCATGTATCCAATATTGCCTTTGGCGGCATCCCAAAATATTTGATGTTGTGCATCTAAAACATAGGTTACTGCGTATTTAGAAATAGAATCTCTGTTATATCTGTTCGGCAAAAAGACTTTTACACTGCGTTCTTTGCCAAAAACTTTGGAATTGATTGTGTGTTCTATTTCAGATGTATCTTGCGCGAACGTTGCAGATACAAATAGTACAATGGAAAAAATACTGATTGTTTTTAAAAAGCTCATGTGGTCGGTTTTTTTTAATTAACGTAAAGAATTGTTATTTAATTGTTTAAAGATTAAATATTTATACGTTCTTAAACGGTCATGATGCTGTATATTTTAAAATATTTGCACGGATAGAAACGCTACTTTTCGTTGAAAAATAATGTATTTTTGATGTAAAACTTCGCTATGGCAGTTACCGCATTTGAACAATTTTTAAGTGATTTAGGACAGGAATCTTTATCTGTGTTAGATCCAAACATTGCAAAGTCTGATTATGTCCCGTTAGATTTATCGGTGACGAATGCGGAATTGAAAACCGTGGATGTGTCTTCTGCTGAGAAATTAGGCGTTTATATTGATTGTCATATTGCGATGAATAATGGAAAAGTAGCTTTTGGAGGATATTTAGAAAAACGTGGTATTTACAACAGAAGCGACTATTTTAACGATCAAAATCCTGAAACCGAACGAAATATTCATTTAGGTTTGGATTTGTGGATTGAAGCAGAAACCGCAATTTATGCACCGTTAGCAGGTGAAGTACACAGCTTTCAAAACAATACAAATTTTGGCGATTACGGGCCAACCATCATTGTAAAGCATTGTATTGAAGGTGAAGAGTTTTACACATTGTACGGACATTTAAGCGTTGCTTCTATTGAAAATTTACAGATTGGGCAAACTTTTCAACAAGGAGCGCAAATTGCCACGTTAGGTGATGCGCGTGTAAACGGAGATTATGCGCCACATTTACATTTTCAAATCATAAAAGATATACACGATTTTTCAGGAGATTATCCTGGTGTTTCCTCACAGAAAGATTTGGAGTTTTACAAACAAAATTGCCCTGATCCAAATTTGCTATTGCAGTTGTAAAATTTCATTCCAACGCATTGCCGTCAGCATCCAATTCCAAAAACGGATTGTACGCGATTTCCCATAAATTAGCATCCAAATCGGCAACGTAACCACTGTAACCGCCCCAAAAAACTGCTGCGGGTTGTTTCACTATTTTTACGCCTTTATTCGATAAATCGGCAAAAATTGCATCAACTTCATCTTTCGTGCGCGTATTATACGCAAGTGTAAATCCTTTAAATCCTGAACCTTTTGGGTTGACAGTAGCATCTTCGGCAAGTTTCTCTCGTGGATACAGTGAAAGCAACACGCCATTCAATTGAAAAAACGATATGTTTTCATTGCTGGCCTTGGTCAATTTCCAGCCAAATTTTTCTTGATAAAATGTAGTAGCAGCTTTTAAATTTTCTACACCCAATCCGATAATGGTTACTCGTGGTTGCATGGTTATTTTATATCGTATTTTGTTGAGTTCACTAATTTTCTTAGTACTGGCGCAATATTCTTTGGAATATCTTCTTCCCATTCTCCGGAGTTAATCTTAGCCAATATTTTTCCTTCGTTTGTTACTTTAATATATGTAGGAATTGCATTCACACTATACTTTAAAGCAACCTCATCTGTGTCTACATCTATATCAATTTTAATTAATCGAGCATTTGAAAGCGATTTTTGAACTTTTTTATCGGTTAGACTTTTTTTGAAAGATCTACATGGTGGGCACCAATCTGCATAGAAATAAAGTATAGGGATTTTTGATTCTTTGTATGTTTCAGCAATTAATTCATTAAGCGATTTTTTTTGATTCTTTTCATAATAATTGATGGTATCAACGTTTGTTTTTTCTGTAAAAGAACTAATAAAAATTGCACAAAAAAGTAAAATAAGAATTGAAATGTGTTTTTTCATATCTGTATATAAAATTTATAAAAAATTAGTCGTCATCATACGATTGTAGTGAATGCCCGAAAAATATACCGTTAGTGCAGTTACCACAATGACAACTAACGAAACGATAAATACGGATTTTCCTTTGAGGTATGTTTTTGTGGATTTCATAAGAGAAAAGTTATGGAAACTAAAACTTAATTATTTCTACTTTATAGTCATCTAATTTATATTCCAATTCGTAGTCAATAAGTTCTTTTTGTTTTACGAGTGCATCCGTGACTTCTTCTCCAGAAACCACAAATAATAAAGATTTGAGGTTTGGTAATGTAAAGAAGCTTTTAGGAAATACGTCAAATGAGTTTAAGTTCATCATTTGAATCCTTTTCAAGTTTGTGAGATTTCCCATTTCTTCAGGAAATCCTTGTAAGCCACAACCAAAACAGCCAAAATATTCTAGATTTTTAAGTTTAAAAAAAGACTTCGGAAGATACCCAATTCCTTTTTCTGAATATCCAAAACTAATTGATTTTAGGTTAGACAATTCGCCTATGGATGCTGGAATTTTAGTAATTGGAGTCGCACCACAACCGCCACCATCAAACGATAAAAGTTCTAAATTTTTTAGTTTGGAAATCTCACTAGGAATTTCATCAAAAAGATTACACGCTAATTTGAGTTTTTTTAAATTTTCTAAAGTCAAAACTGCCATCGGGAACGTTTCTAGTTTGGTACCGTATAAAGACAATTCTTCTAAATTTTGTAATTTTTCTATATCCTTAGAAATATCGCCAATGAGTTTCGATTCAAAAATGAGATATTCAAGGTTTTCAAGCTTAAATAAAAATGTAGGCAAGCTTGTTATTGGCGCATCAGAAAGGCGAAACCAAGAATACCGGAAATAGGTAATTTTTTGATATTTGGAAACCTTCTTAGGAATAGCAGTATAATTACAATTATCTATCACTAAACCTACCAGTTTGTCTTTTGGAATTTTAAAAAACGCTTTGGGGAATTTCTCAGAAGTATCGTCTAATAAAGAGAGTGAAACGGTATTTCCTTTGTTGGTTTCTTCAATAGCTTGATCAATAGATCGTACTGCAATCGGCTTTTGAGAAAACATGGTAAATGAGGAGCAAAAAAACAAAAAAGCGAGCGCTAAATTTTTCATGTATATGTTATAAGTTAAGAACGAAATATACAATAAAATGATTTGTAAAAAAGATACCGATGCCGTTATTTTTTACTTTTTATAGTACATGCAAATACACAGAAATAAAGTGAAAGATACTTCCCGCCAGCACAAATACATGAAAAATTGCATGATTCAACGGTAGTTTCTGAATGCTATATAAAACGGCACCAATGGTATAAGCAACGCCGCCAGCGAGCAACCAAAATAAACCTTCACTCGAAAGATTGGCTAGTAAAGGATTGATTGCAAAGATGATCAACCAACCCATAAAAACATACATGAGCGTGGAAAGTTTGTCAAATTTGCCTGTAAAGAATAGTTTGAGCGTAATTCCTATTGCAGCAAATCCCCAAACAAGTCCGAAAATTGTCCAGCCAATGACTCCTTCTAAAGTAACTAATGCAAAAGGTGTATAGGTTCCGGCAATTAATACATAAATAGCTGCATGATCAAAAATTCGGAGTCGTTTCCGCGCTTTTGGTTTTTTTGAGATATGATATAAGGTAGAAGCCAAATACAATAGTATAATACTTGCGCCGTAAATACTAAAACTCACAATATGTGACGCGGTTCCGTTTTGAGACGCGTGAACCACTAAAAACACCAACGCAACTATTCCTAAAATCACACCAATAGCATGCGAAATCACATTGAGTCGTTCCTCAAAGGGAGAATAATAAAATGTGTCTTTTTTTGCTGGCTTCAAAATGTCGTTTTTTCATTCCTGCGCAGGCAGGAATCCATTTTTGTTTAATATTTTCACAAAGATACACTACTTCACACAGATACAAATCCCAAAAAGAGTATTCTACAGAAGTTTCACTAAATCAACCACAAATGTCTATCAAGTAAAAAACACTCACACTGAGCCCGTCAAAGTAAAACAGTCAAGACTCTAAAAGCAAAGCAATCTTGACTCTTGATTCTTGATTCTTGATTCTAGTAAAGTACTCTAAACTTAATCGTATGCTCTACATTTTTTAACGCCGAAGTTACTTTTTTGTTGTATTCTTTGTTGACATCTACAATTACATATCCAACTTTGCTGTCGGTTGACAAGTATTGTCCTGTAACGTTTAATTCGTATTTCGCGAGCACCTTATTAACTTTTGCCATAACACCAGGCACGTTTTTGTGAATGTGCAAGAAACGATGCGCATTGGTTTGTCTTGGCAAACGAATATTTGGGAAATTGACCGCATCAACCGTGTTTCCAGAGTTTACATATGCCATAATTTTGTTTGGAACAAAATCAGCAATATCACGTTGTGCTTCTTCCGTACTTCCACCAACATGTGGTGTTAAAATTACGTTGTTAAGTCCTTTTAAAGCTGTTTCAAATGCTCCGTTAGCTCTAGGTTCTACAGGATATACATCGACAGCAGCTCCTGCAATTTTACCACTTTCCAAAGCCGTTTTTAAAGCATCAATATCAACCACAAAACCTCTGGCTAAGTTGATTAATAAAGCACCTTCTTTCATTTGTGCAAACTGTGCTGTTCCAAAAAAGTTTCTATTGGCTGCATTGTCATCTACGTGCAATGAAACTACATCAGAAATGGCAAGTAATTCTTCCAACGAGTGACATTTTTGAGCGTTTCCAAGTGCCAAACGGTCTTCAATATCATGATAATATACTTTCATTCCCATTGCTTCAGCAAGGACTGATAATTGTTTTCCGATGTTTCCATATCCAACAATTCCTAAGTTTTTTCCACGAACCTCGCGTGAACCTTTTGCCGTTTTTTGCCACTGCCCGTTGTGCAATTCGGTACTTCTTGGAAATACACTTCGCATCAACATGATAATTTCTCCAATAGCCAACTCTACAACCGAACGCGTGTTGCTATACGGCGCATTGAACACCACAATTCCGTGTTCTTTACAGGTTTCTAAATCAATTTGTTTGGTTCCGATACAAAAGGCACCTACCACCAATAATTTCTTGGCAGCGGCAATCACTTTCGGTGTTACTTGTGTTTTGGAACGAATTCCCAACACGTGAATATCTTTTACTTTTTCGATTAAGTCTTCTTCTGAAAGACTGTGCGATAGAATTTCTACACTAAAACCATCATCGGCCAAACGGTCAAACGCGTCGGAGTGAATGTTTTCTAGTAGTAATATTTTAATTCTATTTTTCGGATAGGATAAGTTTCTTGGCAATTTATTTACAAATAAAAATTCATCTAAATTTGGTGTAATATGATCGGCATTGTCTACCGCTTTTTCACGGGCTACGTTTTCCGTGAAGGCAAAAAACTTATCGGCAACTCCAGCTTCACGCGTTACGTAATCGCTGTAACCATCACCAATAACTTGAATTTCTCCTTCTAAATTCATGTTTTTTAAACACTGAATTTTCCCGTTGTGTTGTGAAAGTACATTGTCTGCATCAAATCCTGTAATATAGCCTTCTGCGTCAAATTCAAACGTATTGGCATACACACGATCGGCAGGAATATTATAGTCTTTCACAATAGGATCAATAAATTCTTTAAATCCGCAGGAAACTACATAAATAGCTTCTGAAAATTTTTCAAAAAACTCTTTATTACTTTCGATAGAAGATGACAATTGCAGTCGTAATTTTGCAATCAATTCGTCTAAATTCGATTTGTGCGCTTTCAATAATTTGATGCGTCGTTCTAAAGATTCTGTAAACGAAATTTCTCCGTCAATTCCCAAATTGGTAATCTCTTGAATTTCGTCAATAATTGCTTCTTTTTTTGGATTATTGGCCAAGGTAATTTCAGCCAACACATCCAATGCTTCTACACTGGTTAGCGTACTATCAAAGTCGAAAATATAGTTTTTTTGAACCGTTTCCATGTCGTCATTAAATAAGTGGTAAAAATATTAAAATCATTCTATTGAAGCTATATATAGAGTAACTTTCGATTAACAATCCTAATACTTTTGTTAATAAGGTGGTTTTTGGCTTTCAGATTGAAAGTTTTGATGTAAAGATTGAATGATTTAAAAATCAACACGAAAAGAGGAAGTTATAGAAAACATTCCCTTCCTGCATGAAGAAAGGGAATGTAAGCACTCTAAAACACTAAATAATGGTAGACTGCCCAACTTGGATATTTCCAGAGTTGATGTGCAAGGCATCTACGTTTTCAATAAATTCTTCAATAAAAGTTCCTACATTTTGGGTAGAATATCCTCCATTTGCATTCAAATCTGGTGTGCAAATTTGAAGATCAATAGCGCGTTCAACCGCTTCACGAACTGTTTCTGCTTCTTCTGCTAATCCAAAATGATCTAGCAACATAGCTGCCGAAAGGATAGAAGCAATCGGATTGGCAATGCCTTTTCCTGTCGCTTGTGGATACGAACCGTGAATAGGCTCAAACAGCGCATATTTTTTCCCAACCGAAGCAGAAGCCAATAACCCAATAGATCCGCCAATAACGCTGGCTTCGTCCGAAATAATGTCACCAAACATATTTTCGGTCAAAATTACGTCAAATTGACTTGGATTGAGTACCATTTGCATGGCTGCATTGTCTACAAATAAAAAGTCGAGTGTAACGTCTGGATATTGGGAAGCCATCGCAGTCACTACTTTTCTCCACAAACGTGAAGTTTCGAGTACATTGGCTTTGTCTACTAAAGTTAATTTTTTACTTCTGGTTTGCGCTGCTTTGAATGCTAAATGTGCTACGCGCTCAATTTCTTCTTTGCTATACGCACACAAATCGGAAGCAGCAGTGCCGTCTTCGCTTACGGTTTTCTCTCCAAAATAAATACCGCCTGTCAACTCGCGATAAATAGCAATATCTGTATCTTGAATGATGTGTTTTTTTAGTGGCGATTTGTCCAACAACGTGTCATACGCTTTTACAGGACGAATGTTGGCAAACAATCCTAACGATTTGCGCAAAGCTAACAATCCTTGTTCTGGACGTACTTTTGCTTCAGGATCATTGTCGTATTTCGGATCGCCAATAGCACCAAATAAAACAGCATCAGCATCTAAACATAAATCGAGCGTTTTTTGGGGTAATGGATTTCCTGTTTCATCAATCGCAATAGCGCCAACTAACGCATTTTCAAAGGTGAATGTATGTTTGTATTTATCTGCAATCGCAGTTAATATTTTTATGGATTGATCGGTAACTTCGGGACCAATACCATCGCCTGAAAGGACTGCAATGTGTAAGTTCATAACTAATTTTTAGTATATATGTTTTTGTTCGAATGCTTCTATTTTAGATAAGTTACTGACTAAAAAGTCAATGTCGTCATATCCTTTTTGCAAGCACATTTTTTTATAAGGATTGATGTCAAATGTTGCTGAGTGATTTCCTGAAAAGTCATTAAAAGCAATGGTTTGTGCTTCTAAATTGACTTCAATTTTAGTTGTTGGATGCTCTTGAATGGTATGCAATAGCTTCGCCAAATATTCTGGCGCTACTTGAATTGGCAATACATGATTGTTTAAAGCGTTTCCTTTAAAAATATCTGCAAAGAAGCTAGAAACGATCACGTTGAAACCAAAATCTTTTAATGCCCAAGCCGCGTGCTCACGACTCGATCCGCAACCAAAGTTGTGTCCTGCCACTAAGATAGAACCACTATATTTTTCTTGATTTAAAACAAAATCTGTCTGTACGCTTCCATCTTTTTGATAACGCCAATCTCTAAATAAATTTTCACCAAATCCTGCTCTGCTTGTTGCTTTTAAAAAACGTGCAGGAATAATTTGATCTGTATCTACATTTTCTTCTGGTAACGGATATGCCGTTGTGGTAAACAATTTGTTGAATGTACTCATAACTAAACTTCTTCTAAAATTGGAACGTTAACATCTACAATTTTTCCAGCAATGGCTGTTGCAGCCGCTACTAATGGACTTGCCAATAAAGTACGCGAACCTTGTCCTTGGCGACCTTCAAAGTTTCTGTTTGAGGTAGAAACGCAGTATTCGCCATCAGGAATTTTATCATCATTCATTGCCAAACATGCAGAACATCCTGGTTGACGTAGTTTGAAACCTGCTGCTTCAAAAATTTCGTCCAAACCTTCTTCTTTTATTTGTTGCACCACCAATTGTGAACCTGGTACTAACCAAGCATTGATATTTGGTGCTTTTTGTTTTCCTTTTACATAATTGGCTGCAACTCTGAAGTCTTCAATACGTGAGTTGGTACAGCTTCCTATAAATACATAGTTTACTTGCTGTCCTAGTAATGAAGCTCCTTTTTCAAAATTCATGTATTGCAATGATTTTTCTAAGTTGGCATCTTCTTTAGTTGGAATTTGTTCGTTAAGTGAAATTCCCATGCCTGGATTTGTTCCAAAAGTGATCATTGGAGCTATGTCAGCTGCATCAAAAAAGTACTCTTTGTCAAATTCCGCGGAAGCGTCCGTCTTCAACGTTTTCCAATAGGCAACTTTTTTATCAAAAGCGTCTCCTTGTGGCGCAAATTTTCTTCCTTTTATGTATTCAAAAGTAGTTTCATCAGGTGCAATCATGCCACCACGCGCGCCCATTTCAATACTCATATTACAAACCGTCATACGACCTTCCATGGACATATTTTCAAATACATCGCCTGCAAATTCGATAAAATGTTCTGTTCCGCTATCCGTTCCCAATTGAGAAATAATGTATAAGATGACATCTTTTGGCAATACATTTTGACCAAGACTTCCATTGACGGTAATGCGCATCTTTTTCGGTTTTGTCAATAACAGTGACTGACTGGCAAAGACTTGTGCTACTTGACTTGTTCCAATACCAAAGGCAATGGCACCAAAAGCGCCATGTGTTGAAGTGTGACTGTCTCCACAAACAAGCGTCATTCCGGGTTGCGTAATTCCCAATTCAGGCGCCATTACATGCACAATACCGTTGTACTGATGTCCTAATGCATATAATTCAATGTTGTGTTCGTCGCAGTTTTGTTGTAGCTGTTGTAGTTGGTTTCGCGACAATTCATCTTTTACTGGCAAATGCTGATCAATCGTTGGTGTGTTATGATCGGCAGTAGCCACAATTTGTTTTGGTCTAAAAACAGGAATGTTTCTTCTTTTTAATTCATTGAATGCTTGCGGACTTGTTACTTCATGAATTAAATGTTTGTCTATATATAAGATTTGTGGTCCGTTTGGAATGCTGTCTACCACATGCGTGTCCCACACTTTATCAAATAATGTCTTTTTCATATTCTTTCTGTTCGTTGTGCTTTATGCGTACATACGTTTTGCCGTCGTACTCATTTTTACAATGTGATGAATGTCTGTATCTGTTACTTCTTTGTGCTTGTCTGCAAAATTTAAGAAGTCACTATACACGCTATCTAATTCGCGTTTTGTGAGATTGTACCCAACATTTTTAGCTCTGTATGCTAAGGCAGCACGTCCGCTTCTTGCCGTTAAGACGATGGAAGAAGTTTCTGCGCCGACATCTTTCGGATCCATGATTTCGTAGGTTTCTCTGTTTTTTATGACACCATCTTGGTGAATTCCTGAGCTGTGTGCAAACGCGTTTGTTCCCACAATAGCTTTGTTAGGTTGTACAGGCATGCCCATTGTATCTGAAACTAATTGACTCATTTCGGTCAACATTTTAGAATTGATGTTTGTGTTTAAGTCTAAATACGGATGTTGTTTTAAGATCATAGTTACTTCTTCTAGCGACGTATTTCCGGCACGTTCGCCAATTCCGTTGATCGTACATTCTATTTGTCGTGCGCCGTTCATTACACCTGCAATAGAGTTGGCGGTTGCCAATCCTAAATCGTTATGACAATGGCAAGAAAGAATAGCTTTGTGAATTCCGGTAACGTTTTCTTTTAAGTATTTTATTTTCTGCCCGTATTCTTCTGGCAAACAGTAACCTGTTGTATCTGGAATGTTTAATACGGTTGCACCTGCTTTGATGACAGCTTCGCACACACGTGCTAAAAATTCATTGTCGCTTCGTCCTGCATCTTCTGCATAGAATTCTACATCTTCTACAAATGATTTTGCATATTTTACGGCAGCTACAGCACGTTCAATAATTTGTTCTGGTGTGGCTTTGAATTTGTATTTCATGTGCGATTCAGAAGTTCCGATTCCTGTGTGGATTCGTGGACGCTTTGCGTATGTTAGCGCTTCTGCCGCAACTTTTATATCGTTTTCTACAGCACGGGTTAATCCGCAAACTGTAGCATTTTTTACTAGTTTCGCAATCGCTTCTACCGATTGGAAGTCTCCTGGACTTGATACAGGAAATCCTGCTTCAATGACATCTACTCCTAAAATATCTAACTTCGCAGCAATCATTAGCTTTTCATCCGTGTTGAGTTTACAACCTGGAACTTGCTCTCCATCTCGTAAAGTAGTATCAAAAATATAGACTCGATTTGAACTCATACATTAAAAATTTGAGTGTTTATTTCGTTTTAATCATACGAATGTATACTTTGTATTTCCCAAAATGAATGATAAAGCCCTACATTTTACAGTGCTAATTGCTTTTATTATTGGGTTAAGTAACTGATAATAAATTATTTATAGTTTAGTTTTTTACAATGTCAAACTCACAAAAGGAATCTTTATTTGTATTGATTAAATCGTTGTCAAAATCAGAAAAACGACAGTTTAAGTTGTATGTTGGACGGTTTGAAGGCAATGTGAATTCTAAATTTTTAGCGTTGTTTACTTTTTTAGATAAGAGTCAAACCTACGATGAGCAGGCAATTTTGAAAAAGAAGATTGTTACCAAGCAACAATTATCCAACTTAAAAGCCAATTTATACAAACAAATTTTAAAGAGTTTACGCTTAAATCCTGCGCAGCATAATATTCGAATTACGATTAGAGAACAGCTCGATTATGCTACTATTTTGTACAATAAAGGTTTGTATACGCAAAGTTTAAAATTACTCGATAAAGCCAAAGTTCTTGCGCTAGAACACGAAGAAAAGAATGTTGCTTACGAAATTGTGGAGTTGGAAAAGATTATTGAAACACAATATATCACCCGAAGCATGGCGAGTCGCGCCGATGAACTTTCTGCGGAAGCGAAAAAACTCAGTATCCAAAATGCCTTAGCGAGTAAGTTGTCAAATTTATCCTTGGAATTGTACGGTTTGTTGCTTAAAGTTGGTTATGTAAAGAATGAAAAGGACTATGAGGAAGTTACCGCGTATTTTAATGATCGCTTGCCTGCCATCACTATTTCCGAATTGGGATTTCGTGAAAAGTTATGGTTGTATAAAGCGCATTTGTGGTACAGTTTTTTGACACAAGATTTTTTATCGAGCTATAAATATTCGCTAAAATGGGTTGAATTGTTTAGCAACACGCCAAAAATGAAGGAAATTCATCCTGTTTTTTATTTGAAAGGAAATCATTATTTGTTGGAGTCGTTGTTTTACATTAAACATGAAGTAAAGTTTAAAGAAGTGTTGCTGCAATTGGAGCAAGATATTGCAAATAATGTGGTTCCGCAAAATGATAATACCAAAGTGTTGAGCTTTTTGTATTTGTATATGAATAAGATTAATTATCATTTTTTAACAGGAACGTTTAGCGATGGTTTGTACTTAATTGATGAAGTGAATGAACGTATACAACAGTTTGAAAATAGAATTGACGAACATCATGTGATGATTTTTTATTATAAGATTGCTTCCTTGTATTTTGGCGCAGGCGATAATAGAAATTGTATTGAATATTTACAGAAAATCATTCGAAATAAGTCGTTGAAAGTGCGTGAAGATTTGTTGTGCTTTTCGCGAATTTTGAATTTGGTGGCGCATTACGAATTAGGACTCGATTATCATTTGGAAACCCAACTAAAAAGCACGTACAAGTATTTGTTGAAGATGGACGATTTGCATGAAGTGCAGAAAGAGTTTATTAAGTTTTTACGTGGTTTGGGTAGTATTTATCCGCATCAAGTGAAGAAAGCGTTTGAAGCGTTACATGCCAAGTTGAAACCTTTTGAAGACGATCCGTACGAACGCAGAGCGTTTTTGTATTTGGATATTTTATCATGGCTGGAAAGTAAAATTGAAAACAAACCTGTGGCGGAAATTATTCATGCGAAGGCGAAGTTGTTGTTGCGATGAGATACGCTTCGCTCAATTCAAAAGGATTTAAAAATTTAAGGTTTTTTGTCTTACTCGATAATTGAGATTTAAAATGCTACGTGGGCTTGCTCCAAAGTAGTTGATTTCTTTTACGAATATGTAAATTACTAGTAAATCTTCAATTAAAAAGTTCGTCTTTAGAAACTTTGCCTTTCAATTTTAATTCATAAAAAAACGATCTGAGTCTTGACTCAAACCGCTTTTCATTGATATGATGTTTTTGGTGTTTTATTTCTTAGAATGTAGTCCAATCGTATTTCCTTCGGTATCAATTAGTATTGAGATGAATCCAAATTCTCCGATGGGTGTTTTTGATTTTATTATTTTTCCTCCTGCCTTTTCAACTCTATTTTCTTCTGTAGTACAATCATTTGATGCAAAATAGACAACAGTATTATTTTCATTAGCTGCAAAGTTTTCTTTTTCAACAAGAGCTCCAGTGGTGTTTGCACCATCATTTTCAAAGGGAAATGTTGCTTGTTTCCCCCATTCTACAGGTAAATTAGTTAAGGTTATGGCGAAAACAGTTTCATAAAATTTTTTCGCTCTTTCTAAATTTGATACATTAATATCAAACCAACAAACAGGATTTATCGTATTCATCTTTATTAATTTTTTAAGTTCCCAACAAAGATGCGAATGATTCGGTTTTTAAAATTGTAAAAATGGGACAGTACTATTTTTTTGTATCAAAAATTAAAGACATTTTTAAATCATCTCCGTAAAATTCTTTAGGTGTTATGCCTGTAAACTCTTTAAATTCCTTGATAAAATGCGATTGGTCAAAATATTCGTTTTCGTAGGTGACATCTGTTAAGCTCTTTTCTTCGTTTTGTAAAAGCGATTTTAATGTTGTTTGTAGTCGGATAATCTTTGAAAGTTGTTTTGGACTTAATCCCACATTTGACGAGAATTTTCGAGTTAACACTCTACGATTTAAGTTGACTTGCTTTGATAGTTCATTCACAGAAAGTTGTCCTTTGTGTTTAGAAATTGTGTCAATTGTAGTATTTACAATTCGGTCTATTACTTCTTTACTTTTTAATAATTTGAAAAGAAATGTTTCAACAATAACTATTCGTTGGTTTGTGTTTTGCGCGTTGATAATTTCTTGTGCTAATATTTTTCCATCTTCACCAAATAACTCTTGTAAAGAAATGGGTTTATTTTCCATATCTTTTATAGGAATATCGGTAAAAGGCAGAAATCCATTGGGATGAAATCTAACTACAAAAGTTCCTGTTTTCCCCGTAGGTTCTACAACATAAGGTTTGGTAAGTTGACCTATCAAAAAGCATCTCGGTTGTATAAAACTGTCAGCTGTGTCAGGATGATGCCAGTATACATCGCCATAATGAAAAATTAATTTCATAGTACCATCGGGCACAATTGTATTTCTTTTCGGTGTTTCTTCTAAAGAACTTTCTAATGTCCAATAACACTTTACAAAATCTACTAATTCACTATTGGGTTGAAATATCTTTGGATTCACACAGTTATTTTTTGACGATTTACAGTTGTTTCAACTAAAACTACGATATTCTTTGGCAACGTCAAAATGATCTACGAACGCTTTTGGATCGCTTCGCTTTTAGATTGTTAGACCTATTTGATACGTCTTTGCGAGGAGTTTACGATGTAGCAATCGGTTGCTTTAAGATTCCTGCCTACGCAGGAATGACAAAGTGAATGTAATAAAAAAAAGCGACTGAAATTTCTTTCAATCGCTTTCACAGTTTGAGTTAGTGTTATTATTACTGTGTGATATCTGTTGAAGATTGTACCGTGATTGCTTGTACATCTCTGTCAAACAAGTACAATCCGCCTTTATCGTCTCCGATAAGGTTGATTTTATCTAAGATCGTTCTTGCTAAGGCTTCTTCTTCAATTTGTTCGGCAACATACCATTGTAAGAAATTGTGTGTTGCATAGTCTTGTTCTTGCAAACTGATGTGTACCAAATCGTTGATACTTTTTGAAACTTTTACTTCGTGTTCAAATAGTTTTTGAAACATTTCTTTGAACGATCCGTATTCTTTTGGTGGTTCTGAAAGTTGTGAAACCAAAGCGTGTCCGCCGCGTTCGTTTACATATTTTACTAATTTTAGCATGTGCATGCGTTCTTCATCCGAATGCTCATACATAAATGAAGCCACTCCTTCAAAACCTTGCGTTTCTGCAAAACTTGCCATCGCTAGGTATACTTGCGAAGATTCAGCTTCTATTCGTATTTGCGCGTTAAGTGCGCTCTCCATATTTTGTGATAACATAGCGTTTCTCTTTTTTCGTTTTGTACTGTAAAAATACGGATAAGATGTGAGTTTTACTTACGGGAATGATAATTTTAATTTATTCTAACTAAAGGAAAATTAATTACTTATTCAGAAAAAAGATTTGAATTTTAGTTAATTAATCGTCTCACCATTCATTACATCGTCTTCATCCGGATTTACAAAGACCAATTTTCCTTCTGGAGATTCGGTCATTAAGATCATTCCTTGACTTTCAACTTTGGCAATGACTCTAGGTGCTAAGTTGGCCAACACCGTTACTTTTTTTCCAATGACTTCTTCTG
>CAZHSA010000021.1:16357-21897 GCA_964535135.1 uncultured Kordia sp. | reverse complement strand
TGAACAATCGAGTATATGCAACAATTTTTCCGTTGGAATCTTTGCCAATTACATGCAATGCTTTTCTATCTTTTCCGTCAATATCTTGATATACACAATCTTGTTCTACTACAAAAACTTCGCTTCGTAATTGGAGTATGTCGTACAATTCATTGAGTGTAAATTCAGTAAACGGTTTTACAGTTATAGTGAGCATAGATTCCATCTTAATTAAAAACAAATATACGTATACAATGCTAAAATGTATTCAATAAAACACCTCAGCAACAAAAAGAAAGTTACTAAGGTGTTTTCAATATCTCAAAATCAGAAAACCTAACTACACGCAATCTTCTCCACTCTGCGCTGGTGTCTGCCACCTTCAAATTCAGTCTCTAAAAATGTATCTACCATTGCAATGGCTTGTGGTAACGAAGTAAATCGTGCAGGAATGCTTAAAATATTCGCATCATTGTGTTGCCTGGCCAATGCTACAATCTCCTTGGTCCAACAAAGTGCCGCACGTACCTTTTGGTGTTTATTTGCCGTCATAGCAGCGCCGTTTCCGCTTCCGCAGATAATAATTCCAAACGGAACTTTTTCACGTTCCACATCTGTGGCAACTGGATGAATAAAATCAGGATAATCTACACTAGCATCTGTATTAGTTCCGTAGTTTTGAACAGCGTAGCCTTTTGCTTCCAAATGCGCTACAATAGCATTTTTATAATCGGTTCCGGCGTGGTCGTTTCCGATAGAAATAGTTTTCATGTGTTTGTGTGTTGTGTTTGTGGAAAACAAAGGTATGAATCGACTTTTGAACAACCGAAAAAAGTCAGTGTTAATTTAATTTTATAAGAGCTTAACCGTGAGATTATTATAAGTTAACACCAATTGTTGATATCTAGTGGTTATAAACTAAGAAGAAAATTTTGTTGCATCAGAAAATTTTACAATAGAGATAAATTTTAAAGGATCGCAACTTATTTAGCACTTCTTTTTAGAAAAGTTTTCAAAAACCGTTTTCTTGATTGTTAACAATTTTTCAACGAACTTTTATCAAAAATATCCTGTGTATAAAGGTTGTTAATAACTGTTGATAACCTACCTAATAAATCTTAAAATAAACAAGTTAGCCTTTTCATAAACTGTTAATCAAAATCAATAAGAAACAATTGCAACAAAAAGCTTCAAAAGTTTTGCTAACTATTCACAAGCTATAATAACCATCATTATTTTTTTTAAATTTATAAAAGAAAGAAATATTACTATTATATATGTTCATAACATTTGAGTGAAATTGAAATTTTAAAACTCAAATTGTGAGTGTTATTTTAAATTTTCTTTGTTGTGAAATAATCGCTTTCGCGGGAAAAATATACAGTAATCTTTTCGTTATTGAACATTGAGCGCTGTAGAAATGTGAAACTTCTCAAAATAAAAAAGAAAAGTAACATCTTGATGCTATATTCTTGAATGCAAACTACACAATCCGTAAATGCGATTGCTTGCCGTAAAAATCGTCTAAAACTTGTTGGGTAAGTTCCACATCATTTTGATGGACTTTCAAGGAAATACCACCAATTGCGTTCGAATAGAAAGGAAATACACTCAACATCATATCATTCTCAAACACATACTTGATGCCTTTTTGATCTAACACAATACGCAAAATTGCATATTCATAATGATATGTAAATGTAGCTACCGTTACAAAATTGGTCATACGCTAAAAAATAAAATACTTAATCACCTAAAAATAAGAAAACTAGTTTAAATAATAGAAATCAACAGCTGCATTTTTTATAGAATCTTGCGGAACTTCTACAGCTCTAATATCATCTCTAAAGTCATTTTTAGTTTTTAAAGAAGAATTAATATAACTACCAAACGAGAGCACTCCGGTGACGAAGATCGCAATAAATAGTAAGATGACTTTATAAACTCGTTTCATGGTTTTTACCTCAAAATAGGTTAGGTACTTATTCAATAGACGAGACAAAAAACAAAACGTTACAGTTTTTTTAAGATTTTTTTAACTTTTTAAGCTAAAAAGCCACTTTTTGTTTAACCTTTTAAAAAAATATTAAGTGATTTTTGGAAGAAAAATAGAGTCAAAACAACTATAAAACAGCTAATGTGATTTTCAAAATTTTGTAAAATTTGAAACAACAAACGGCATTATATTTTCCTGAATTTCAGCAGTAAAACCGCCTGTTCCAATCAATTCGCCATCTGCTTGAACGAATATATTTTCTTGAGAAGTTTCAATCGTAACTGCAGTCGTTTTAAAAGTTTCTACCTCCGAATGATGCACAACAGCACCGTTAAACAAACCAGCCACATTTTTTAACAAAGTCCACAACGTAAAATTCTTTGCAACAGACACATCAAAAAGGCCATCTACAGGATTTACATCTTTTGTCAATTGCATACCGCCGCCCGAATATTGACAAATTCCGACAATCGTCAACAAAGATGTACTGGTTATTTTTTTCTCTTTACTTGTAATTGAAAATTTGGACGATTTATAACGAATCAATCCCAAAACGGTAGAAACTAAAAAAGAAATGGCACCTAAAAATTTCAACTTTTCATTGCGTTTCACTACATATCCATCAAAACCCAATCCAGCCACATTATTAAAAAACACGGTTGTATCTTCATTGCGCAAAGTTAACTTTCCAATATCTTGAAAAATAATATGCTCTTCTTTGATAATTTGGACCGCTTTGTAAATATTCTTTGGAATTTTATACATCTTTACCCAATCATTTCCTGTGCCTAAGGGAATAACGGCTACTTTAATTTCTGAAAGTGCAACTTTTTGCTGTTGCATCAAACCGTTTACAATGTGATGCAAAGTGCCATCGCCGCCAACACTGACAAACTTTCGATATCCAGCATCTAAAGCTTTTAACACAAGTTCGTATTCATGTTGAGGTTTTGTGGTAAATTCAAAAATGTACGGAATAGCATTCGCTTCAAAAGCTTTTGTAATTTGTGTCCATTTTCGCTTTCGAGAAAAGCTTCCAGAAGTCGGATTCACAATCAAAAACCACATATCTTTACGCATATATAACATGAATTTAATGTGTTACAAAATACGAATTGTAAAATATTTCTATCTTTGCAAAGAATTATTACTGCTTCTCTCCTATTTTTATGTTTCAAAATGAAACTGTTAATTTCCTAGAAACATAATTTTCCTGACATAATAAATTTGTACTTTTCAAAAAAAGTAAACACAACAAAAAAGTAATTTTCGGTATGCTTTTTTTTGAATTTTAATCACATAATAAAAAACCGAATACATACGTAACAACGTATAAAACAGAATGATATAATGACAAGAAAGAAAAAAAAGAAATCGCACAAAATTCCAAATCTTACGGACGCGATCTTACAAATATTTAAAAAATCTTCCAACAAAGTATACAATTACAAACAAATAGCTGCTATGTTGAATATTACAGATACCAGCGGAAGAAATCAAATTATAAAAACACTTAAAAAACTCAAAGCAAAACAAAAAATAGAAGAAGTTGATCGCGGAAAATATCGTGTGGTCGGCACTACAGAATATTACACAGGAATTATAGACATGACTTCGCGTGGACAAGGCTATGTAATTTGTGACGAATTTGATGAAGACATCTTTGTTCCAAGTCATAAAATAAATAGAGCATTACACGGTGATGAAGTAGAAGTATATGTATACAAACGCAGACGAAATAATCGTCCTGAAGGTGAAATTACCAACATTGTAAAACGTGCCAAAACAGAATTTGTTGGTGTATTACAAATGCAGAAAAACTTTGCGTTTGTCGTAGTTTCCAATCAAAAAATGCACACGGATATCTTTGTTCCAAAAAATAAAATAAACTTCGCAAAAGACGGAGAAAAAGTTATTGTACAAATTGAAGATTGGCCTGCACGAGCCGATTCTCCTTTTGGAGTTGTAACGCAAGTATTAGGAAAACCAGGCGAACACAATACGGAAATTCATTCGATCTTAGCAGAATATGGATTGCCATACGAATTCCCAGAACATGTAGAACGCTCGGCAAACAAATTAGATTTAGCTATCCTAGAAGACGAAATCAAAAAACGTCGCGACATGCGTGAGGTGTTGACATTTACCATTGATCCTAAAAATGCGAAAGATTTTGACGATGCATTATCGTTTCAAAAACTAGAAAATGGCAACTACGAAATCGGAATTCACATTGCAGATGTTTCTCACTATGTAAAACCAGGAACCGTGTTGGATGATGAAGCGTATGAACGTGCAACCTCCGTATACTTAGTAGATCGTGTAGTACCGATGTTACCAGAAATACTATCAAATGGCGCGTGTTCGTTACGACCAAATGAAGAAAAATATACGTTTTCAGCAGTCTTTGAAATCAATGACAAAGCAGAAGTTAAAAATCAATGGTTTGGACGTACCGTAACGTACTCTGACAAACGATTTGCATACGAAGAAGCACAAGTAATCATTGAAACAAAAGGCAATGAAATTCCTGCTGATATTTCCCTTACGGGAGAAGCGTACACTGTAAGTCCTGAAATTGTAGAAGCGACCTTAAAACTAGATGAATTAGCCAAAATCATGCGCGGAAAACGCATGCGACAAGGCGCTATTTCGTTTGATAAAGTAGAAGTTCGTTTCAACTTAGACGAAGACAACAATCCAGCAGGTGTATATTTCAAAACGCAAAAAGATGCCAACAAACTCATTGAAGAATTCATGTTATTAGCCAACAGAAGTGTGGCGGCATTTATTGGAAAACAAGAACCAGAAAAAACATTTGTATATCGTATTCACGATGAACCTGATGTAGAAAAATTGGCAAACTTGCAAACCATCATCTCACGTTTTGGCTATTCGTTGAATCTAAAATCAAGAAAAACCACTACCAATTCTTTAAATCAACTTTTAGAAGATGTAAAAGGAAAAGGAGAACAAAACATGGTGGATACCTTGGCAATTCGAAGCATGAGCAAAGCTAAGTACACTACCAAAAACATTGGTCATTACGGATTGGCGTTTGATTACTATTCGCACTTTACGTCACCAATTCGTCGTTATCCAGATGTCATGGTACATCGTTTACTGCAACACTATTTAGATGGTGGAAAAACGGCAAATGCGGAAGAATACGAAGAAAAATGTGAGCATTCATCCAACATGGAAGGTTTGGCTGCCAGTGCCGAACGTGATTCTATCAAGTACATGCAAATCAAATTCATGCAAGATCACAAAGACGAAGAATTCTTAGGCGTTATTTCGGGTGTGACGGAATGGGGAATTTACGTAGAAATCATTGCCAACAAATGTGAAGGTATGGTCCGAATTCGTGAAATCAAAGACGATTACTACACCTTTGATGAAAAGCAATATGCCTTGGTAGGTGAAGTCACAAAAAACATGTATCAATTAGGTGATGAAGTCGTTGTAAAAGTAAAAAATACAGACTTAGTCAAGCGTCATTTAGATTTCGATCTCATTGCAAAACGCGTTGAGGTTGTTTGATGTGTTAATTCATTAATTTGAA
>CAZHSA010000021.1:14568-16257 GCA_964535135.1 uncultured Kordia sp. | reverse complement strand
GGTAGTTGCTTTTGCGTCATGCTGAACTTGATTCAGCATCTCACAAAGTGTTCCAATATGATCGCTATCCTTAACGCAAAACAAAAAGTTCATTTAGGAATCCTAAGTGAACTTTAGTATTTTGTAACATAATCCAAAAATTGTTACTAACGTTTCAAACACACATAAACCAACAATTTAAAATCGCAAATTACTATGATCTTTACCACTACAGACAATTTTCAAAACAGAGAAATTATTGAATATCTAGGCTTAGTTTCTGGCATGACGTATAATGTGAATTACAGTTACAAAGGCATGTCGTTCAAAGACATGTTCAACATGAAAAAATACTATTCGCACGTAGAAGAAGCTATTGAAGAAGTCAAAGAAAAAACATTCCAAAAACTACAAGACAATGCAGTAAAACTCTACGCAGATGGTGTAGTTGGTATTCATGTAGATATGGAAATCAGTGCTGGAGGCGCTGTGATGGTAAGCATTACGGGAACTGCGGTTAAATTGAAATAAAAAAAACTTTCGGGGAATATACGAGGAATGATATAAAAGAAAACTATGTAAAATTTTGAAAATTAAATATATACATGATTCAAATTTCTTTTTTGCATAATAAGATGCTTTCCTCTTTGATTCAAATTCTACAAAAATTCACACTAAAAAAAGACCGATTTGACAAAATAGGGCTTTTATATATTCAAACTTTAGTATTTTAATAATCTTCATCAAGGCATAAACAAGCTACTTCGCACGCCAAAGGCCAAAACTAGTCGTATTTCCTGCACCACAATAAAGTCCTGGAATAAAAGAATACATATTTTGTAAAAAATTAAATAAAAACTGTAACAAAACATTTTTAATACACTCTTTACAAACAAACAATAAAACCAAAGGTTATGAAACATATATTCACATGCATTCTTTGTGTACTCGCATACACAGTAACAGCGCAAACACCAATTGAAAAACAAGTAGGCGACTTTGAAGAAGTAAAAGTATTTGATCTGATAGAAATCAACTTAATCAAATCGGACGAAAATAAAGTAGTTATTACAGGTGTTGATACAGATGATGTAGAAATTGTAAACAAGCGCGGAAAACTTAAAATACGCATGAAATTTGACCGTATTTTTGACGGATCGCAAACGTTTGTAGAAGTATATTACAAAGATGTAGACATTATTGATGCAAATGAAGGTGCTATCATTGTGGCAAACGAAACGATGACGCAACCGTACTTAAAATTAAAAACACAAGAAGGCGGAAAAATTATTGCCAATCTTGAAGTAGATAACTTAGATTCAAGAGCAGTAACTGGCGGTATCATTGAAACTTCAGGTAAAGTAAAACACCAAGAAATCGTATTAAACACAGGAGGAATTTACGAAGGAAAGAAACTACTCACGGAGCAAACTAAAGTAAAAGTAAGCGCTGGCGGTGAAGCCTATGTATCAGCGTCTGTACTTGCAGATGCAAAAGTAAGAGCTGGCGGATACATTGAAATTCACGGTGATCCAGAAACCATTAAAAAAGACAAAGTTTTCGGTGGAAAAATAAAAGTAAAATAACATCAAAACACATATTCATCAATCAATCTTAAAAACGTCTAAACTGCCATTTAGACGTTTTTTTTAGTGAAACCCATACTTGAAAAGCAACGCGCATTCAAGTATGTTGGTTGAACTAATGCCG
>CAZHSA010000021.1:0-14468 GCA_964535135.1 uncultured Kordia sp. | reverse complement strand
AAAGCAACGCGCATTCAAGTATGTTGGTTGAACTAATGCCGTTTCAAAACGGTATCTCAAACTATGAGCTGTTAGGTTAATTAAATTTCTCCTTTTGTTACGAAAGGAATTAAACCACGCAGAATGATGAAGTAAACCAATACTGTTGAATAAGTAAAAAAAATGACTGCTAATTTTATTTTATACTCAAATTGATATAACTTGTATACTAAATTAAAACCGATACAATGAAAAAAATATACTCAGTTTTTGTATTTATTGTAGTATTCAGTATTCAATCTATAACTGCTCAACAAAACATTACATTACCTTCCGAAGGAAAATCTGTTGTGTACTTTATAAGAACAAATGAAATAGGAACACTTATCAACTTTAAATACTTTGACGGTACAAAATACTTAGGAAAATATAATAAAAGACACTACTTACGATACGAATGTGAGCCTGGAAAGCATACATTTTGGGCAAAATCAGAAAACATAGACTTTATTGAAGCTGACTTAAAACCAAACGAAATTTACTTCATTCAAGCCAAAGCTAGAATGGGAATGATAAAAGCATCTGTAAAACTCTACACGGTCGATTTTACTGATAAAAGACAAATGAAGCGAATCAACAGAATATTCAATAAAAAAGATCCGCTAGTACCAAACACAGAAAAAATTGCAAAAGAAGCTGCAAAACTGGAAGAAAAAATTGAAAAATGGTATTCTAAAATAGCGGAAAAGAAAGCAAAGGGAAAAAAAGTCAAAAAAATAACACCAGAAATGGTATATAAAAAGCAGTAATTGCATCTCTTTTACTACTTTTGTTTTATGGTTGATGGATTACAATACGCAGTACTATACGGATTATTCTTATCCTTTGTCGCTATTGGCCCTATATTTTTTCTTTTGCTAGAAATCAGTATCACCAAAGGTTTTCGAAGCGCATTGGCATTTGATTTAGGTGCAATCTTTGCAGATATCGTCTTTATTTTCTTTGCATATTACAGTACTTCTGGGTTAATTGAAAAGATAAAAGATGATCCGAATCTCATCATTTTTGGTGGATTGATTCTTTGCGCTTATGGCGTTATTTCCTATATAAAAACTTCCAAATCGTTTCGAAAAATAGTTCGAGAACATTACAGTGTAGACACGCGAAAAAACCTATTTGGCTTATTCATCAAAGGATTCTTTTTAAACTTTATCAACTTTGGTGTCCTCGCCGGTTGGATTGTTGCCATTGCGACAGCAAGCAAAATTACAGGCGATACCAAATACGGTTTAGTCATCTTTATCAGTACCATTCTTGTCACGCTATTAGTAATGGATATTTCAAAAATTATGCTGGCAAAAAAATTAAAAAGTAAAATGACACCGCGTTTTATCTTCAAAGCAAAAAAATGGGTGAGCATCATTATCATCGTTTTTGGCGCCATAATGATCATTAAAGGTGGTTATGCCAGAATTTCATAAGAACACATAAAAAAACCTTCTGAGTATCAGAAGGTTTTCTTTTTTTGGAGGCGTCGAGCGGATTCGAACCGCTGTACAAGGTTTTGCAGACCTCTGCCTAGCCACTCGGCCACGACGCCATTTGTGAATGCAAATTTAACTAAATTTACATTCTATGCAACAAAAAATGCGGATTAAATAATACCAATTTACATTTAAAATGGTGTTTTGGATACGAAGTTGCTTTGGCAGTGTAGGACGCTGTGAATGGTTTGTATAGCCGTAGCTACGGAAAGTATTCGCAAGGAACTAGACTGACAAATGAACGAGTTTATAAACATCAATTTAGGTGTAAATTGGTATAATATTGTTAAGAGCGCTTCGAAGTCATTTCAATCGTAACCATTTGAACGTTACCACCAATTGGCGGATTTATTTTTGAAACCTCAACGGTTGCTTCGTTCGCAATGGCAATTTCATCAAAAATACGATTCAAGATGCGTTTGGCTACATGTTCTAAAAGTTTGGAAGGAGTGGCCATTTCTTCTTTAACAATTCTATTGATGTGAACATAATCAACAGTATCTTTCAATTGATCACTTTTAGCAGAAACTTGCAAATTTGCCTTTACAGCAACATCAACTCTATACTCACTTCCAATTTTACTTTCTTCTTCCAAACATCCATGAAAGGCATACGCCTTAATGTTGGTAACACGAATAATTCCCATAAATAATGCTTCTTAATACAGCTAAAATACTGTATAAATGTCAAAATATCAACTCTCAAATACGCTAAAAAAAACTTCTATTTTTCTTGTAAATTGTAAACAAAAAATAGATAAACAAATCAAATTTGATGAAAATATCAAAAAGTAAAATGACCGCAGTATATACAAACTATAATTACTTCATAATGAATTGATTATTATATGTTATTAAGTAAAAAAATAGGAAAATTCATCAGATTCTTGTTAAAGAATTACCATATATTCCTTTACAAAGTTAAAATGTTAATTTGTGAAGAAATCGAACACATTGCTAATAGCACTCGTTTTTGTCTTATAAAATTCTGTATATGAGCAGCGATCGCAGGTTACAGAAGTGTATTTTTGAAAAGGTTCCGCCAGTAGCTCTTAATTGTCCAACAGTATACGTCCTATTGTTACATTTTGGGCATTTGTAGTTAGGATGTTGCATACATTTTTTATTGAGATTATATAATAAGTTATCAAATTAATAAAGCATTCATTAGTATCGTTACAAGCTTCCCTTTTTAATCAGAAAATTTCCATCACAACATCCAAAAAGGTTTTTCATAAATATTCGCTTGAATTCCTTAATTTTGCTGTTTATTTTTGATGAAACTCGGTAAAGTTTACATCGTAACATTTTTAACACTTATTTGAATACAAAATAATGTCTGAAGAAGCAAAATCACTCAATTTTATTGAGCACATTATAGAAGAAGATTTGGCAAATGGAATGTCGAAAGATACCTTGCGTTTCCGATTTCCTCCAGAGCCAAACGGGTATTTACACATCGGACATACCAAAGCTATTGGAATTAGTTTTGGTTTGGGTGAAAAATACAATGCACCCGTAAATCTGCGTTTCGATGATACCAATCCAGCGAAAGAAGAACAAGAATATGTAGACGCTATAAAGCGCGATATTGCTTGGCTTGGGTATCAATGGGAAAACGAATGTTACTCTTCAGATTATTTTCAACAACTATACGATTGGGCAATTCAGCTCATCAAAGACGGAAAAGCGTATGTAGATTCGCAATCTTCGGAAGCAATGGCCGTACAAAAAGGAACGCCAACTGAAGTAGGAACCAACAGTCCGTACAGAGATAGAACTGTAGCAGAAAACTTAGACTTGTTTCAACGCATGAAAAATGGCGAATTTGAAGCAGGAACACATGTATTGCGCGCTAAAATTGACATGGAAGATCCAAATATGTTAATGCGTGATCCGTTGATGTACAGAATATTATATGCACATCATCACAGAACTGGTGACGAATGGTGTATTTACCCAATGTACGATTGGACACACGGTGAAAGTGACTACATTGAGCAAATTTCACACTCGTTATGTTCCTTAGAATTTAAACCGCACAGAAAGCTATACGATTGGTTTAAAGAGCACGTATACGATTATAGCAAAGCAGCATATCCATTACAACCAAAACAGCGAGAATTTGCACGTTTAAATCTAAGTTATACCATTATGAGTAAACGAAAATTACTCAAATTGGTAGAAGATAACATCGTTTCTGGTTGGGACGATCCGCGCATGCCAACCATTTCTGGCTTACGCCGAAGAGGATATACGCCAGCAGCGATTCGTAAATTTGTAGAAACGGTAGGTGTTGCCAAACGTGAAAATGTCATTGATGTCTCTTTGTTAGAATTTTGCATTCGCGAAGATTTAAACAAAACGGCCAATCGAGTCATGGCAGTATTAAATCCTGTAAAATTAGTCATTACAAACTATCCAGAAGGAAAAGAAGAATGGTTAGAAGCTGAAAACAATCCAGAAGACGCTTCCGCGGGAAGTCATAAAGTGCCTTTTTCAAGAGAACTATACATTGAGCGCGAAGATTTTAAAGAAGAAGCAAGTAGCAAATTCTTTAGATTGACACTTGGAAAAGAAGTGCGACTCAAAAATGCGTACATCATCAAAGGAGAAAATGTGGTGAAAGATGCTGACGGAAACATCACAGAAATTCACTGTACGTATGATACGGAGAGTTTAAGCGGAAGCGGAACAGAAGCAAGTGTCCGTAAAGTAAAAGGTACATTGCATTGGGTTTCTATAGCACATGCCATGAACGCTGAGGTGCGTGTATACGATCGTTTATTTTCGGATGAAGCGCCAGGAAGTCACAAAGACAAAGACTTTATGGAGTTTGTCAATCCAAATTCATTACACATTGTACATGCGTATGCAGAACCGTACTTAAAAGAAGCAAAAGTAGGCGATCGTTTCCAATTTCAACGATTAGGATATTTCTGTGTAGATGAAGATACTACAGCGGAAAAGCTCATTTTCAACAAAACGGTTGGTTTGCGTGATACGTGGGCAAAACAGAAGCCAAAACCTGTTCAAAATCAGCCAAAGGCACAAAAAAGCCAGCATCAACGTCCACCAATTGAAGAAATCAAACAATTGGGTAAAAAATATACCAATCTTCCAGAAGAAAAACAGCAAATTGCAAAAGAGAAGATTCAAACCTTAGCTGAAAATGTAGCGTATGAAGATGTAGAACCGTTATTTGCTACGGCAGCGAAGAAAGCAGGAACGCGCATTGCCGCGATGTTAGCATTAGGTGTTTTACTCAAAAACGGTCAAGAACGCAATGATAGTATCAACGAATTCATTGAAAAAGCATTGCAAGACAAAAACGAATTGTTGGTAACAGAAGCACAGCAATTGTAGTAGTAGAATAGAAATAAGATTTTTATATAAAAGAGGCTGTCATAAAGTTCTTAAACACGTCATTCCGGACTTGATCCAGAATCTCATAAAGCTGATTTTCAACTGTTATGAGAAACCAAACTCTTGTGCTGAACTTGATTCAGTATGATTTGGTTTGACGAAATTGTAACTTTTAAGACAGCCTCTTTCTTATGAAATTATAGGACCAAAAATAAGCAGCACTTCTCCCCTATTTTTTGTTCATCATGAAGGAATTTTTTTAAACAAAAATCACAGCTAAAAGCTTCATAAATAATTACATAAAGCTCTGATATCGTTATAAATCTTGACATTTTTTTGTAAACTAATCAGTATATTAGCTAGCTAAATGAATTTTTCTCAGAAAAAGCAGCAGTATATCATTTTGATGCTAAGAGAAAATTCGTTTAGAACCTAAAAAACTTAATCAAAATTGTCATGAAAAAAATTACGCTAGCAAAGTGTCTACCCAGACCTTTTATTCCCTTAATAGTGGCATTACTTTTACTAAACACCACTTTTATCGTTGCACAAAACACCGTGTATTTTCAAGATGAGGTCATTGAAATGCCAAACAATATCTCCTCATTTAAGTGGAGTTCAATGCCAGCATCTACCAAATTTGGTAACGGATATTTTGCGTGGATTCGTTTCAGTGAAACACCTGTACAAACGATACAAGATGAGTTTGCTCAAAGAAATTTGAGGCTTATTGAATATTATCCCGATAAAACCTATTTAGCACATATTCCAGCACAAACAGCGGTTTCTTATCTGCAACAAACAGGAATTATTTCTATCATTCCTGTAGAAGATACTTTTAAAATAGCATCACAAATAAAATTAAAAAATATTGGCAATTATGCTATAGAAGGAAACAGCATGTTAGTAATGCTAGAACACTACAATTTTATTGATAAAAGCTACGTAAAAAGAGAACTTTCCAGGATAAATGCTGTAATGATCAAAGAGGATTATAAAAGTAGCAACTATCTTCAAGTAGCAATTCCTTTCAATCAAGTCGATGAAGTAGTGTCTAAACCTTTTGTAAAATGGATAGAGTTAATATCGCCGCCAGCAATATTAGAAGATGATACGGGTAGAGGTTTACACAGAGCTTCAAGCCTAGATACACAAATGCCAGGCGGTCGTAATTATACTGGAGCAGGAATCGGTATTTTAGTGCGTGATGATGGAGAAGTAGGACCGCATATTGATTTTCAAGGTAGAATAAATACGGTTACTGAACAGAATACAGGAAATCATGGTGATGGCGTTTTAGGAGTGATTTCTGGAGCAGGAAACTTGGATCCAAGCGTGAAAGGAATGGCGGTAGGAAGTACGGCGTATGTGACCAATCTTGTAGGATCGTTTTTAGACGATGCTACTGTAAGCTTATTGCTTAGTGGCGATGTACAAATTACCAATAACTCTTATGGAAACGGCTGTAATGTAGGATATACTTCTTCTGCAAGTGTAGTAGATATGCAAATAAAAGACATGCCGTCAGTATTGCATATATTCTCCGCTGGGAATGATGGACAAGATGATTGTTCATATGGCGCAGGAGCAGGCTGGGGAAATATTACCGGAGGAACCAAGCAAGCAAAAAATGCAATTGCTGTAGCAAATACAAATTCAGAAGGCGATATAGCACCTACTAGTAGTAGAGGACCAGCGTATGACGGACGTTTAAAGCCAGATCTTTCAGGTTTTGGTAGTAATGTTAGAACAACGACCTCAAATAATGGGTATCAATCTATATCAGGAACGTCATTTTCAGCTCCTGGTGTCGCAGGAATTACGGCGCAATTGTATGAAGCTTACACCACAAATAATGGTGGAAATTTACCAGATTCTGGACTGATTAAAGCTGCGATGCTAAATACAGCTAATGATTATGGTAATGTTGGACCTGACTACACGTACGGTTGGGGAATGGTAAACGGATTAAGAGCAGCAATGCTCATTGAAGATGGACGGTATTTAGACGCTACCGTAACACAAGGAAATAGTAACAATCATTCTATTACAGTACCAGCAAATACAAGAGAAGTTCGTTTTATGGTGTACTGGGATGATGCTCCTGCAGCGTCTGGCGCAGGAACTGCACTTGTAAATGATTTAGATTTATTAGTTACAGATCCTAATAACACAACATATCAACCTTGGATTTTAGATTCTACACCAGTAGGGTTTTTCTTAGACTTTCAAGCTACACCAGGAACTGATCGTTTAAACAATGTGGAGCAAGTATCCATTAACAATCCAACAGCGGGTACATACAACATCAACGTAAACGGATTTAATGTTCCCTTTGGACCTCAAAAATACCACGTTGTGTATGAAATTATTACAGACGCAATCACACTTACGTATCCAATTGGAGGCGAAAAATTAACATCAGGAACTTCCGTTCAAATTCATTGGGATTCTAATGGTTTAACCAACCCAACAACGCTAGAATACTCTGATGATAATGGCCTTACTTGGTCAACGATTGTAACCTTAGCTTCTTTCACAAAAAGTTACACCTGGTCAATTCCGAGTAATTTAGTTTCAGGAGAATGCTTAATCCGTGCTACCAACGGTAGTTTTACAACGCAATCTACTGCAGCATTTTCAGTGGCACCACAAGCAACAGGCGTCGCTATCTCTCAAATATGTCCTGACGGAGTTACTGTTACATGGAATGCGGTTTCAGGAGCTAGTTCGTACGATGTATATGTGTTGGGAGAAAGGTATATGGAAGTAGCCGCAAACACAACAGCCACAAGTATAACGATTCCAGTATCAAACTTACTAGATCCTGTTTGGGTAGCCGTAAGCGCCAAAGGAGGAAATGGATGGGAATCACTACGATCAATTGCCGTAAATGTAAACAATGGTGGATTGTTCAACTGTCCGTTAACTCAAGATTTAGCCGTGACAACAATCAATAACACAGAAGACGATTTTGATTTTTTGTGTAGTTCGGCACCTGTTATAATTTCAGCAAATTTGCGAAACAACGGAAACATTTCACAATCAAATTTTACAGTATCATATCAAATAGGTTCAGGAGCTATTGTTCAAGAAACATTTATAAACACATTGACTCCAAGTACATTTGTAGTGTATAATTTTAGCACACCAGCAACTTTAACTGCCAATGGTGATACCACAATTCGTGTGTGGACTTCCTTATCGGGAGATGAATTTACCTTAAATGATGAGCAAACGTCAAACTTTAACATACGCTTATCGGGCGCAGCATTAAATTATGAAGAAAATTTAGAAGTCTCCAACATGCTTCCAACAGATTGGTTTACTATAAATCCTGACAATCAAGTTACGTGGCAACTTGAAGATAATATTACAGGAATTAACGGCAATAGCACCAGAGCTTTGTTTATGGATAGCTATAATTATGCTAGCGCGAATCAACTCGATGCTGTTACTACAGAATCTATAGATTTTACCAATGCTACAGCGGCTTCTTTATTATTTGATCTTTCAAAAGCACAACGAAATACTTCCTTAAATGACGGTTTACGGATTGACATTTCAATAGATTGTGGCGCATCATATACACAAATATACTTTAAGGAAGATGCTGCCTTAGCAACAGTTCCATCTACAAACAGTTTTTGGACACCAACCAATAGTTCACATTGGCGAACAGAAACAGTAAATTTGGACGCGTATGTGGGGAATAACGTGCTCTTACGATTTGTAAATATCAACGGTTTTGGAAACTCAACCTTTATTGACAATGTACGTGTAGAAGGAACGCTATCTGTTCAAGAAAATAGCTTAGCAAGTGCCATTGCTATGTATCCAAATCCTGCGTCAAATAATGTAGATGTTGTGATCAATACCACGATCGGAAATACGTATGAAATTGAATTATTTAATAGTATCGGACAAACCATTTCAAAAATTAACGAAACACGTTTTAATGCCACTGCGCGACAAAAAATAGATGTGTCTCGATTTGAAACAGGATTGTACTTTGTAAAAATTAAAATAGGTGATCAATCAGTAACGAAAAAATTGATGGTCAATTAAAAGAGAAACACCAATCCAACCAATTTTATAAAAGTCCTGAGAATATTACATTCTTGGGATTTTTTTTACACAAAAATGAAAGATAGATTTTCCTGATGGTTTCTTGAAAAAACATTTATAATACTTATAAAAAACGACCTTTTCAGAAGCGTTTTTAGAAGTTAAAATAATACTTGAAACTACTTTGTTTGTTGAATGAAAAACAACGCTAAAAACCGCTTTAAAATGAAAAAAAGCGAAGTTGAGGTGAACTTTTGGTAACTCTTATCTAGGAGTCCAAAATTTGTTGTAAAACTTCCTTTTTCAATCGCACACTGATCGGAATTTTATGATCGCCGATGAAAATTTGATTTCCTGTAATTTCTGAAATATGTGTTTTAGCAACCAAATACGATTTATGCGTTTGCACAAAAATAGTATCAGGCAAATAGGCTCGCAATTGCTTTAAGGTGGAATGTGTAACGATCGTTTCTTCCGTAGTTACAATTTTGACATAATTCTGCATCGCTTCTACAAATAAAATATGATCCAAATGAATTTTTTTGAGCGATTTGTCACTTTTTACAAAAAACACCTGTTCGTCTTCGGTCGTTTTGGTCAAACGATAGGCTTTGTTCACAGCTTGTAAAAAACGTTCAAACGAAATGGGTTTTACCAAATAATCAATTACTTCATACGAAAAACTCTCTAGCGCATATTGCGGATATGCCGTTGTCATAATAACGAGTGGGGAAGAAGCCAAACTTTTCAACCAATCTAATCCGGAAACAATAGGCATATTAATATCCAAAAAAATTAAATCTACGGTTTGCTGGTGTAAAATTTCGTTGGCTTGAAGCGCATTTTTACACACACCAACTACATTCAAAAAAGAAATATCATCGCAATAGGCTTGCAAGCCTTTTCGCGCCAACGGTTCATCATCTATAAGTATGCAGTTCAGTATTTTCATGAAATATCAATAGTTAGGTCTACATGATACAAATTAGTTGCTTCGGTAATTTTTAAAACATGTTTTTCTGGATATAAAAGCGCCAATCGCCGTTGAACATTCTGCAAACCAACACCGCCAAAATGTTGTTGTTTCAACGTTTGATCGGTAGCATTTTTTACGGACAACTGTACTTTTTGCTGCGTTTCTTTAATAGCAATTACAATGGTGTTTTTTTCGGCTTCATCATGATGACTGATATGTTTAAAAGCATTTTCAATAAAAGGTGTGAGCAATAATGGCGCAATTTTTAGCGAAGCATTTTCATAGTCAATCGTATGTGTTAATGAAATATCGTCGCCTTTGCGAATGCTTTCCAAACGAATGTACTGTGATACATAATCGAGTTCTTTTTCTAAGTTAATAAACGCTTCACTACTTTCATACAATTGATAGCGCAACAAACCCGAAAATTGTAACAACGTATCTTTTGCCAACGCATCATTACTACCAATCAAATGATACACGCTGTTGATGCCATTAAATAAAAAATGCGGATTTAGCTGTGCTTTTAAATACTTTAATTCCGTTTGATGTGTCTCTTTTAACAATTCCTGTTTGGCGCGTTCTGCGTTGCGATATTCAAACAAAAAGCGATACAGAAACCCGAAAACGGAATACAACACGTGAAAAAATGCATTTTGAACAAACACCGAAAAAATGACAAGTGGTAAGGAAACAGTAGAATCGAGCAAATTATAGTGAATGGCAACTCGCGTATCTAAGTAACTTTCCACGAAAGTGATGCCCACTAAAAAAAGCAATGAATAGGTCCAAAACTTCACTTTTTTATGTTTGATAAAAAACGCAGGAACCAACCAAAAAACTTGAATATAACACAAAAAGGCGTTAAAAAACATGCCGTAACTATATACAACTGCTAGTGAGCCAGAATCATTGTCAAAGCCCATCCAAGTTAAATTTCCTGTAGTGATGTACACATAATTCAACACCCAAAAAAGAAGATGTGCTACGACAAGTATGTATAGTTTTGTTTTGGACATTTTAGCTTTTTACAATAATGATATCAAAGTAAAACATAAATTATCAATTTTTGGTCCTTGCGGATTAAATGCAGAAACATTAGATAGGAGCAAAGCGGCTTTTTTGTTTTTCTTATCAATAATCATACACGATAAATAACCGCCTGTGCCGCCATTGTGAAACAACACCGTTTTTCCTTCTTTGGTCACAATATGCCAACCCAAGCCAACTTGAACCATTTTGTTAACGTCGATGGTTGCTTGTTGCGGTATATTGTACACTACATCTTCTTCAAAGTTTTTACGGATAAATTTTTCCATATCAACTACATTCGATTTCATGCCGCCAGCACCAACCAACGCATCAGTAAAATCCCAGTTAGCCGTTTCGGTACCATTAGGTTGCAACCCTTTTACCAACTGTGAAGCATCTACTTTTGACAAAAGCGTTGTAGTGTGATTCATTTGCAGCGGTTTCAAAATGGTTTCTTGCAACAAATCTTCGTATGTTTTTTTCGTTTTTTCTGTGAGAATATATCCAAGCAATCCAGCACCTAAATTGGAATAGGCACTCACTTTTCCAGGTTCATTATCAAGTGTAAATTCACTTTTTAAATATTCGTGCAAAAGTTCAACGGTGTAGTCTCTATACGGATTTTCCATGTTATTCTCCAACAGTGGGAAGATATTTTGTGGCAATCTTGGCAAACCAGAAGAATGGTTGGAAAGCATTTGTAGCGTAATGTTTGTTGCCTTTTCAGGAGAATTTTCCATTGAAAACGGCAAAACATCCATCAATTTGTCATTCAGTTGAAGGTTTCCTGCCTGAATTTGATGTGAAAGTAGGAGCGAAGTAAAAACTTTGGTATTAGAACCAATTTCAAAAATAGCTTCTTTATTTTCAATTGTTTGTAAAGTATCATTTTGGCGAATAATTCCGATATAGTTTGTCGATTCGCCATCAATCAGCGCGATGGAAAGTTGTGTATCATTCGGAAAAAGAGCTGCATTTTCGGCAATCACTTTTGCGATTTCAGATGACATATTGCTGGTATCAATAGCATTAATGGCTTTTTCTTGCGAAAGCAAACTCTGCACACTAAAAAAAATAAGAAGTAAAAAAAATGTTCGTTTCATGATGATTTTTATTTGATACTTCAAAATAAGCACAAAAAACGAACACTGTCCAATTCGTTTGACGAACGTGTATAAGTTGTTGATGAGCGTCATTCTGAACTTGATTCAGAATCTCATTAAATTGATCTTTTAATTGTCATGAGACAACAGAATCAAGTTCGGCTTGACGTAATGAAGTCTATTAAAATCAATACTTTTATTCCTTAATATCTTTCATTTCCATGGTATTCTCAGGAATTTTCATAGAAGTTTTAAAATCTGGAAAATACGCAATAATTGAACCTGTACTTTTCATCTCTTTGGCTTCTACAAACGTCCACCTTTTAGCGGTATCATTATAAAACCCTAACATATAACTTGTAGAAGTTATGCGCTTACCATTCATCTTCATCACATTGTAATTTTCAACATAACAACGATATTCTCCTTGCTCTTTAACAATGTCTGAAACTGCTTTCGTTTCTACAATCTCGTATGCAAAACCATTGGCTTTCATTTGTGTAAAGGTAGATTTCAAATATTCTACCATCACTTCTGCGCCGCCAGCTGCTTTTACAATATTTGGATGTGTATAGTTGAGCAATGTTTTAAAATCTTCTTTTAAAGTGGCATTACAAGCAGCCTGAGCATCTTTCATTGCGCTTGCTTTTAGCGTTTTCATATCTTGTGAAAATACCTGCGTAGCACAAAATACAAATAGGAGTAAAGTGATTTTTTTCATAATAATATTCAGTTTTTAAAAGTTAAATATACATATAAAAAAAGCCCAAAACGTTTCATTTCGGGCTTTTTGGAAGTGAACTACGAATTATAGCTCATCTTTTTTATTTTTTTTAGAATTTTTCATGGCTTCCCCAATTTGATTACTTGCGGTAAAACTAGCGACCATGTCATTCAACATATTGCTTCCTGCTTGTGGAGAGTTTGGCAGTAAAATTAAATTACTATTTGTCTCTTGTCCAATAGCTTGTAAAGTATCATAATGCTGTGTGACTACGATCAATGCAGAAGCTTCTTGCGAGTTGATTCCAACCTTATTCAATACTTCTACTGATTCTTCCAAACCGCGTGCAATTTCACGACGCTGATCGGCAATACCTTGTCCTTGTAAACGCTTGCTTTCTGCTTCCGCTTTTGCTTTTTCAACGATTAAAATACGTTGTGCATCACCTTCATACTGTGCCGCAGTTTTTTCTCTATCAGCCGCGTTAATTCGGTTCATCGCCGCTTTTACTTGCGCATCTGGGTCAATATCCGTTACTAAGGTTTTAATAATATCATACCCGTATTCCATCATGGCATCGTTCAATTCTGTTTTTACTGCGATGGCAATATCATCTTTCTTTACAAAGACATCATCCAATTTCATTTTTGGCACTTCGGCACGTACAACATCAAATACATACGACGTAATTTGATCGTGTGGATAATCTAACTTATAAAAAGCATCGTAAACTTTATCTTTAATTACTTTGTACTGAACAGAAACTTTTAAACGTACAAAAACGTCGTCTAAAGTTTTGGTTTCGATAATAACGTCTAATTGCTGAATTTTCAAACTTAGCTTTCCTGCAATTCTATCTATCAGCGGAATTTTTAACTGTAATCCTGACTGACGAATGCTTTGAAAACGACCAAAACGCTCAATAACAGCAGCGGTTTGTTGTTTTACAATAAAAAATGTTCCTAATAGGATAATAATGGCAAGTACTCCTGCAACAACATAGTATGGGCTTATTGGCATAATCTGTAATGTTTAAAATGTTAGTATATAAAAATAATCGTTTTTACGTAAAAAAAGATACATTTACGGACTTTAAAATTCTAAGTTGCCCCAAATGCAAAAACCTACGTACTTTATATTAGTAGCAATAACACTACTTTTTGTTACAAATTCGTTTTCTCAAGGTCGATACGACAGCTACAATCGCTTGGGAATTTCCGCAGGAATTCATCAATTTGACATTCGTACCAACGATTTAGTCACTACAAAATCAACGGGTTTTCAAGCGGGTTTATCCACGCGCGGAACGGTTGCCCGACATTTTGATATGGTGTATTTTTTACACCTTAATTTTCACGAATTCAATGTCTTGGGAAGGCAAACGTTGCTGTCTGAAAATGTAGAAATTCCATTCAACTTACTAGCCGCCAAAATTGGTGTGTTGGGAAGTTATAAAATTAGCGAGAAGCATTTCAGTGTGGAATTTGGTCCAGCGTTGCAACTCTCTGAAAAGTTTGAAATTGACAGTGAGTTTGAAGATTATATTTTACAAGGATATGATACATTCACAGCCAAAGAAGCGCGCCAAACAAACCGTTTAAATTTGATGGGCGTTATAGGAGTTTCGGCAGGTTTTCAATCCTTTAAAATCTCGTTACAATACGAATATGGATTTTC